>NZ_LIRE01000510.1 GCF_001402795.1 Pseudanabaena sp. 'Roaring Creek' | reverse complement strand
ATGCAAACCCTTCCTCAAAGACCGTTTCAAATTATCCCGAACTCACGTTAAGTAGCTAACCTAGAGAAGCTTAGGGACTTGCTATTAATTAAAGTACCTGTGGCTTCGACTACGCTCAGCCAACGTTAGCTGAGCGTAGTCGAAGCTAGATAACTTTGGTGGGACATTTTATTTTTTATCCGCAAGAAGCTTACCGACCGCGTAGCGGTCGGTAAGCTTCTCTAGGTTTTGGGTTTTAAGCAATAAAAAAAGGGCGCTATGCGCCCTTTTTTTATTGCAGGATTTGTGCTCGCCCAAGCCATAGTTCTAGGAGCAAGATCAAGAAACCGAGCATCGCTAAACGACCATTCCATACTTCGGCAGACTGGGTCATTCCCCATTCCCACCGCTCTTGAGGATAAAGTTTGGTGTTTTTTTGCGGTTGGATGGTTTCGGAGAAGGGTTTGGGGCGATCGCTTAGAGCCTTTACCACTACATCGGCGAGGGCTTGAATGAAAGTAGGATCGGTATCGGGGGCAGGAACTCGGGCAAAGGTTTCAATACCAGCATGTTCGGCGATTTCCCGATATTCCATATCGATTTCTTCGAGGGTCTCGATATGCTCGGAGACAAAGCTAATCGGAACGACGACTAGCTCTTTTACTCCCTGTTGGGCGAGTTCTTCGATCGCGACATCGGTATAGGGCTGTAGCCACTCGACAGGACCGACTCGACTTTGGTAGGCGAGGGTATAGGGATTGCTCCGATTGAGCTTTTGCACGATCAGGGCGGCACAGGCTTCAATTTCCTTTTGGTAAGGATCGCCTGCTTCTTCGATATAGCTAACAGGCACGCCGTGAGCACTGAAAAATATATGAGCGGTGCTAGGATTCTTAACGCGATCTAGTTCGGTGGCGATCAGATTTGCCATCGCTTGTAAATAACCTGAGTTGTCATACCAAGAAGGTACAACGGTATATTTAATTTTTTGGAGATCGGGATCGACTTTCCAAATGCGATCTAATAGTCGAAAGCTAGATCCTGTCGTGCTGATCGAAAACTGGGGATATAAAGGTAAAACTACTAATTCTTCGATACTATCTCGCTTAATTTGGGCGATCGCCTCTTCGGTGAAAGGATGCCAGTAGCGCATTCCGATATATACACTAACATCCCGTCCGTTTTGCTGAAGTTGCGATCGCAAAGCTTGTCCTTGAGCTTCAGTAATACGCCTTAGGGGTGAACCGCCACCAATCTTTTTGTAGTTTTCCTGAGATTTTTTAGCCCTTAGAGTTGAGATTAACCAAGCTAGGGGCGCTTGCAATAATGGTGAAGGCAAGCGAATAATTTCTGGGTCAGAAAATAAGTTATACAAAAAAGGGCGGACATCCTCTAGTTTGTCTGGTCCACCAAGGTTCAGCAGTAAAACGCCTAATCGCCCCATATCAATCGCTATATCCTTTTATAAATGGATTTATTATTTAGATCAAATTTCATTAATTATAGCTAGCGCTAGTATCTTTAATAC
>NZ_LIRE01000509.1 GCF_001402795.1 Pseudanabaena sp. 'Roaring Creek' | reverse complement strand
CTATCGCCAAATGTACTAGGACATAAACCCTAAGAATTGACTGGCGGCGCGAAGCGCCGCCAGTCAATTCTTGGGGTTTGATTTGTCCTCATTCAAGTGACTGTAGCTATATGTGAGATTAGCCGATACAAATCTTTCAATTCCTGCATAGTCTTGATGGACTTGGATATTGCTATAGCTGCCGTTGATCTGTAAAAGCGATCGCACAGTTTCCGCTTGTCCAGCCATCATTTCCACAATCCAAAGTCCGCCAGAAATTAAATATTCTGGTGCAGCATTGACTAAATTCCGAATATCATCAAGCCCGTCTTTACCACCATCAAGCGCTGAATGGGGTTCGTGATTGGTAACTTCAGGCTGTAGTTTTAAAACTTCATGGCTGGGGATGTAGGGAGGGTTAGAAACAACTGCCGCTAGCTTGTTTTGTAGCTTTAATTTGGCTAGGGGTTCAAACCAACTACCATGATGAAATTGAATTTGCCGCCCATATTTATCGGCATTAATTTGTGCGATTTCTAAGGCGGATTCGCTCAGATCGACGGCATGAATTTGCCCTTGGGGGAAATGTCTGGCTAAAGCGATCGCGATCGCGCCGCTACCCGTGCCTAAATCTACCCAAATTCCATTATGGTAAGCCTCAGCCTGACTACTTTGAGCCACCAACTCCGCCACAATATCAATGATTAATTCCGTTTCTGGACGGGGAATTAAAACGGCAGGAGTGACTGCTAGTTCTAAATCCCGCCATGTTACTGAGCCCGTTAAATACTGCACTGGTATCCGATCGCTTAATCTTTGATGCCAGAGGCGATCGAGATTAGCCAAGGCTGAGGGCATAATTTTTTGCGTGATATTTGGCGATCGTAATCTTAAGTCCAGTTTATCTAACTGCGTTTGTCGTAATACGAGCCAATCTAATTCATAAACGGGAACATCATTTTGTTTGGCTGCTAATAAATTGCGATCGTACCATTCCCAGAAATTCATAACTTAATTTTTTCATGTGTTATAACAAAAGGCTCGCTTAGCGAGCCTTTTCCTTACTTTTTCCGTTTGTTCATATCTTCGAGATAAGCCCGTTGGTAATTGAGATAGCTACTATGCCATTCTTGAAAACGGCGATCGCCATCACGTACCAACATTTGACGATACTTTTCCGAAGAAATATATTCTTTTGTATTTGACATAAAGCATATCCACTAAATTTAACTTGATTTTCATCTAAGTAGTTATACCAATTCACGAAAGTGTGACAGCACTTTTGTGAATTATAGCTACAGTCACTTGAATTAGGAAAAATCAAAACCCAAGAATTAATTGGCGGCGCTTCGTGCTGCCAATTAATTCTTGGGTTTTATGTCCTGAAGAAGCAATTAGTTTTTAAAGCTTTGCCTTGACAATCCTTTACAGCTTGACCACAAAGGCATCAGTTACGCCTTGAATATGCACGACTTCATCTAACAAACCACTAGGTAAGGGATCGTCAATATTCAAGACCATGACGGCTTCACCGCGCACCATGCGACGACCGACTTGCATACTGGCGATATTGACATTGAAATTGCCAAGGAGAGAGCCAAGTCTGCCAATGATGCCAGGCATATCGCGGTGCAGGGTCAAGAGCATATAGTGCGTAGGCGCAACGTTGATCGGGAAATCATTAATGCTGGTAATCCGAATTTCCGACTTGCCCAGCAATGCACCAGTTACGGACTGTTGACCTTGACTACCGTGGGCGGTGAGATGAATCGAACCGCTGTAGTCTTCTACGGAAGGATCGCGGGTTTCGGTAACGTGAATGCCGCGTTCCTTGGCTTCAATACTGGCATTAACAAAATTAACGCGCTCGCGCAGAGCAGGAGTGAGTAAGCCTTTAAGGGCAGCTACCACGATTGGCTGGCTTTCGCTGTTAGCAATTTCACCTTGGAGCTTGACGTTGAGCGTATCCACACGCCCTCCCGCCAGTTGTCCGACGAGATTGCCCAGCATCTCGGCAAGTTGGAGGTAGGGCTTGAGTTTTTGCCATACATCGGGACGCAGTCCAGGAATGTTAACTGCCGATCGCGCGGGTAAACCAAGCAAGACATCGCGAATCTGCTCAGCTACGTCAACGGCTACGTTAGTTTGAGCTTCTTCGGTAGATGCACCAAGGTGAGGAGTCAAGATTACATTGGCTCCGAGTTCGCGTAAGCCCGATTCCGCTTCAAGGGGCTCGTTTTCAAACACGTCGAGGGCAATGCCGCCGACTTTACCACTCTTAATGGCAGCGGCGATCGCAACTTCGTCGATGATCCCGCCCCTAGCACAGTTGATGATTCTGACACCATCCTTCATGATCGATAGGCGATCGGCATTAATTAAGTGATGGGTTTCTTTCGTTTTTGGCAAATGGAGCGTGATGTAATCGGCTTCACGCAATAAAATTTCCAGTTCTACTAAATGTACGCCCAGTTTTTCGGCTCGCTCTGCGGTTAGGAATGGATCGTAGGCAAGAATTCGCATTCCTAATGCCTTAGCAATGGTAGCGACATGGGAGCCGATTTTTCCTAAGCCGAGAATACCAAGCGTTTTTTTATAAACTTCAACACCAGTAAAACTCTTGCGATCCCATTTACCACCTTTAAGAGATTGGTTAGCCGCAGGAATAAAGCGGGATAGCGACATCATCATCGCGATCGTATGTTCGGCGGCGGCGATCGTATTACCTTCAGGGGAGTTGACAACCACGATCCCCATGCGAGTGGCGGTAGGAACGTCTACGTTATCGACCCCAACACCAGCACGACCGATGATTTTGAGGTTTTTGCCAGCTTCGACTGCTTCTTTGGTGAGTTTGGTGCCAGAGCGAATCATGATCGCATCGTATTCAGGAAGAATTTGGATCAGCTCTTCAGGGCTGAGGGTAGTTTTCACGTCAACGGTGGCGACTTGAGAGAGGATATCGATACCAACTTGATCGATGGGGTCAGAAACGAGAACTTTGGGCATAACGATTAAAAAATGTACCAGTGCCTATAGCGGAAAGTTTGCGGCTACGCTCTAAATCCTAAACGCACTTGAATTAACTCAAAATAAATGCAAGATAAACGCCAGATATCACGCAGCTTAGACACACTAAGACGGCAATAATTGCTTACATCAATAATATTAAAGCAAAAATGAACGCTCCCGCATTTCGTCAACACTTGGCAACACCTAAAAGAGGCTAGCGGCAATCACCTGAAAAGAGCTATACAAAACTTGATAGATGTTTTAGGAATAAAAGTATTTACGTGTTTGTAGCTGTTGCCAGTGTAAACCCCAAGAATTGACTGGTGGCGCTTCGCGCCGCCTGTCAATTCTTGGGGTTTATGTCCTACAGCAATTATCGATCAAACGAACCACAAGGAAATTTTTGAAAGCCTTGCTAAGCAAGGCTTTCAAAAATTTCCTTGGTTTGGGTTTGAGCGCAAAGCGCTGTAAGTCAAGCGACTGTGGCTACACTTGCAAAAGATAGATTTGGATTTATTGCAGTGCTTCTGCAAGGGGTATATTTCGTGGTTGTGCAGTATTTACTAATTTTTGTGGCGGCAATGCTAGCAGGAGGTCTAAATGGAATTGCTGGAGGAGGAAGCTTTATTTTATTTCCTGTACTGATGTTTGTTGGTATTTCGCCGATCCCTGCCAATGCGACCAATTCGATCGCTTTATTGCCAGGTACCTTAGCTAGTGCAGGAGCCTATCGTCAGGAATTTGCTAAGGACAAGCGAGCGTTGATCCAAATTTGTGTACTGGGGGCGATCGGTGGATTAGCGGGAGCAATTTTGCTGCTCAAAACTCCACCGATCGTTTTTTTACGCATTCTCCCCTACCTTTTGCTTACTGCGACGCTCGCTTTTGCCTTTAGCAAAAAACTGACGGTCTGGGTCGAAAAACAACAGTCGAAATTCGCCCAACTCCAATCTCTGAGAACGGTATTGATTGCTATTTTGCAGTTGGTGGTAGCGGTTTATGGCGGTTTTTTTGGCGGTGGTATGGGGATTTTGTTTCTCGCCTCCTTTGCCCTGATGGGAATGACCAACATTAATCGGATGAATGCTTATAAAACCCTCTTAACCAGTTGTATTAATGCGATTACAGTGATTCCCTTTGTCTTCGCTGGGGTAATTCTTTGGCAACAGGGGGCGATCGCGGCGATCGGGGCATCTATCGGTGGCTATATCAGCGCTTACTATGCCCAAAAAATTGCGCCAATCGTGGTGAGACGCTTTGTAATTACAGTTGGCGCGGCCATGACCCTTTACTTTTTTGTGAAAAGTTGGTTGTCCTAGTAGAGCACTCTTACCCCGTTCACGGCAAACATTGAAACTGAAAAAACTAGACGGAGAAACAGAAGCCCATTTGATTGCGGTAGCTTGCAGTAGTCCACCCGAAGGGCGCAGTCGGTGGGCATTACAGCAGTTATCGATCAAACGAACCACAAGGGAATTTTTGAAAGCCTTGCTTAGCAAGGCTTTCAAAAATTCCCTTGGTTTGGGTTTGAGTGCAAAGCGCTGTAAGATTATTAGCCGCCCAAATCGTTACTCTAGGGTATGTCGAGAGTATTTCCCATGAAAGTGTGAGAAAGGTGCTAAAAAAAACGAACTTAAGCCTTGGTTGAATGAATCATGGGTGATTCCTCCTGAAGCCAATGCTGAGTTTGTTTGCCAGATGGAGGAAATCCTCGAATTATACACTCTCCCTTATAGCCCTGATTACCCC
>NZ_LIRE01000508.1 GCF_001402795.1 Pseudanabaena sp. 'Roaring Creek' | reverse complement strand
GCTATAACAGAGTATCTTTTATCCCAAGAATAACTATTAATTCTAAATTACAATATAAGCTAGATGAGATTAAGAATCGGCAAGTAGCGATCGATTTTGCCAACAATCTCAATCGGTTTATGGGCTTGCCCGAAGAAGAAGATCCAGTCACCAAGAAATGATCCTCGTGTATTGCTGAATACTATGACGTGGGAGAAAAAGTCATAAACTATAGTCAATTATAGTTCTTTATCAATAGATTATTTTGAAAAAATCTTCGGTGAAAACCTACAGTCAAACTCAAACTAACTCAGAAATTCTAATTTCATACAAAATCCCAACTGGTTTTCAGATAAAGGCTTTCTTATTTGTTTTGCTTATTTGCACTCCCGTTTTATCCTCAGTCCTATTTGAAGCATTCCAAAAAGCATCGAAAACTGGGGTTGTTAGGATCGAATGCGATCATGTCGAACCAAAGCAAGTCAATTGTCAAATCTCAAAGTCAAAGTTCTTCGGTTTAGTTAAGACCAACACTTTAGATTATAAATTTGTACAACAGTCACAATACGATAATGCCAGATTTCTATTAATGACTAAATTTGGAAAGAAGGAAGTATTTGAAGACATTGACTACCAAACTGCTTATACTATTAATAATGCTTTAAATTCCTTTTTGGGGTCTAATCAGAAATCTTTTTCATATAACTATGACGAACGGTTTGTCTTTTATATGTGGTTGCGTCTCATAGCTCATCCAGGGCTGTTTTTTTGCGGCTTCATATTATTGGGTGCTTTTGTCCTCCTAACTTACAGTCAAGAATACTTTTTCGATAAACCCAATAGATTGCTAAAGCATACTACTAAATGGTCATTGTTTAGGACGAAGATTAATCATTATTTATTTAGTGACGTTGCTAAAATTGATGTTTTATATTCATCCGATAGCTACAACAATGTATCTTTTATCACAAGAATAACTATTAATTCTAATAATTCTAAATTACAACATAGGCTATATTATATTAGCGATAGGCAAGTAGCGATCAATTTTGCCAACAATCTCAATCGGTTTATAGGATTGCCAGAAGAGGAAGATCCAGTGGTCAAGCAATAGTTTAGATAAAGTTTGTAGGATGACTTTCAATTTTGTTGGTATCTTTGTGCATGGTAAAGCCCAAGCTATCTTCACCATCTTTGGCAAGTTCCGTAAAATGTCCAAAGGAAGCTTCCACTTGCCATTCACTGCCAAGGATGGCTTGGATGGTTTTGCACTTAGATGGAGATTCAACGAGTAACAGCTTTTTCATATTTTTATACCTAATATGGACTTTATCTTGAATCTGGTCTAAAAATCTATGGAGACGATAAACGACAGTGCTTGTAGTCTATAATCATCATTAAAAGTGGCGATCGCAATGGTTCAAACTCCTGTTAAACCTTTAACCCTTGAAGAGTTTCTGAAATTACCAGAGACAAAACCCGCTTGTGAATTTATTGATGGGGAGATAGTCCAAAAGCCAATGCCACAGGGAAAATATAGTACAGTTCAGCTTGACCTTGGCTCAGCAATTAACCTAGCTCTCAAACCGAAAAAGGTTGCCCGTGCTTATTCGGAGTTACGATGTAATTTTGGCGATCGCTCGGTTATTCCAGACATCGCCGTTTTTACTTGGGAACGCATTCCTAGGGATAAAGACGGCAAAGTATCAAATCTATTTGAGACTGCGCCTAATTGGGTAATTGAGATTCTTTCACCAGACCAAAACCAAACAAAAGTGATTCGGAATATTCTCTATTGTTTAGCTCATGGTACAGAAATGGGATGGTTACTCGATCCCGATGAGGAATTGGTATTTGTCTATTTTAGCGATCGCACGATTGCTGTGTTTGAAAATAAAAGCGATCGCTTGCCAGTACCATCCTTCGCAGCATCGTTTCAGCTTACGGTGGGTGAATTGTTTAGTTGGTTAGAAGATTAACTCGTATCGTTGATAGAGAGAGACTCAATAAATACCTGAAAAGCGTAAAACATAGTTATTTCTGATTTTCTAGAGGTTGGGACTGCTGAGCATGTAACATCTCCACGGCTCTGGCAATATTTGCCGCATCAAGATCGGTAACATGGGACTCTATGACCATACCCTGCGACTCAACCAGAATCGGATTAACAGGACGATCCTTTGCATTCAATGTCATCGTATCAGATGCTTTTTCGAGCCTGAACTTGTAATTCCCCTTGCCATCAGGACGTTCAAAGATAAGATGATTGCCATCATCTCTGCCTTTTACTTGCAACAGTTCGCGACAATCCCGCGTCAGTTTCAGATTTCGCTCTGCATCAGTAACTTGATTGGAAGAACTAGGAATAGCAACATTTTCAACATCATCAGACTTATTGGTAGAGTTATCCTTACGCAGATTTCTCAAACCATTAAACATTGACAGAGCCAGATTTTGAATCTGCGTTGCATAATTGATCTGGTTTTGTTCTGAAGTAACACCATTCACCTGTTGAGTATCAGCAGCACCCGAATTAGGATCGCTACCTTTGCTCCGTACCTGAGAAGATTGCCACTCTTCATCAAAGACATCATCTTTATCCATTTTGTCCATCATCGTTAAATCCGTTAAAGTACTAGAAGACATTTCTCGTTCAGCGATCGCTAAAATATGGACGCTATGCAGTTCAACAACTTGGTTAAACACAGCCATAAATTGAGCCATATCCAGATCTGGATTCGCAGTAATCATCGCTTTTACCTAACGCTCTAAATCAGGGCTGGATTGTTCTAGCCTCGGCTGAGGTAAATTCATCCGTTGAAATGCTTGCTGGAAGTTGTTTAAATCAGTTGGAGTCATGGCATTAAGCGAGATTTGCCCTTGAGTAGTCCGTAAAATATCTTCACCAGTATGGTTATTGACAATGGCGATATCACCATCCTGATTCCTTTGGAAATTATAATACTCACCCTTGAAAGACTCCTGACCAGTCTCATTAAGGATATTTTCCACGACCACCACACCCCTAGCCCCAGCAGGAGCGAGATCTCCCAGCTTATCGATCGCCGCGAGATAACCCTGATTCTGAGTCAAACTCGCAATATCCACAGTGGTCGTTCTAAAGGCAGTTTTGGTAAAGTCAATTTGCTGGTCAATTGTAGTCCTATCCTCCATAAACACAGCCCGATCGCTTAGCAATTCAAACTTAGCGATCGCTTCACCATCAAGATTAGAAATCTCATAGAAATTATCCTGATATTGAATGCGATAGTTTTCCGCTTCGTACTTGCCATCGACACCCAATTTCGCAACTAGGGCAACCGACACTGCCGCCATTACCTGTTGTCGGAAGTCATCAAACGATAGAGGATTAGAATGTCCTAACTCATCGCGATCGCTGATGCCATCGCCATCGGTATCAATGCTGCGAGGATTGAGTCCCATCCGCAGTTCATCCACATCAGTAATCCCATCCCCATCCAAATCGCGCCGCAGTAACTCTGCTAACTCTATTTTCGGGAGTTCTCGCCAATCCACATTGATATAGTTCTGCTCAACAGGAACTGGCAATGGTGACTGCGATGATTGCGGCAATGGCGGTAGATTACTGCCAGATAAAGGTGATGGCTGAATGGGTGAGTTGGGTAACATCGCCAAATCAGGATCGCCTTTATCGCGAGGATTACTCAAAGTCACAGTCAAAGCCTGAGAAGTCTCAGGAGCAGCCGAACGATCTGGTGCAGCCTGATATCTGCGCCACCAATCATCCATGATGTCCCGATCCCATTGCTGGGATACCCGCTCCCATTCCGCATCACTGAATCCCGACGATTGTGACTCAGGCTGTTGTCTGTTCTCATCCTTCTCTTGCAATAGCTCTTCCTGCTTGGCTAGCAATTGCCTCAGCAGTTCTGCCAAAGCTTCAATCGTAGTTTGAGCGATCGCCAATTGTTGAGCATTAGCCTGAGATGCTTCCGATGACTGAATAAAAACCATAATTTACCTCTATAAACCTTCAGCCCAAGCAGGAACGGTGGACTTAGGAGCATTGGGAGCATCTTTCGCAGGTAAAGGGAAATGCTCTTGAAAATAATCCTTACGCAAAGCGATCGCCCCATCTGTAATCGGTACTTGACTACCAGATTTAGCCAACCTAACTTTTAGCGCCTCCCATTTAGATTTACTCTTGTCTGCTCTCTCCGCATCAACTTTGGGAATTTTGATATGACAACGCCGAGGCACATTCGCTTCTTTCTTAGAGCTATAGCCTGGGGAAATGAGAATACAATTACCTTGCGGTAACTTGAGAAAATCCTCTGGAGCAAATAGTTTGCGCGTGCGTTCCTGATCCGATGTGCTGGTGCTAGTCCTGCCACCACCCGAACTACGGGATTTGGACTTGTACTTCAAATGCTCATCGCCGAGATAGTCGGAGAAAATCTTTGCTGATTCAGGCTCCAGAGGATTGAAAATCGCTTTAGTCGCACAGCCACCAAAGATTGCTCTTGATACCTCCTTGCCATAGGTTTCTTCGAGCTGCACCAGATTCTGGAAACCCAACATACAGGACAAGCCATCCTCACGGTGAACGTTCAGCCATTGGACAAGACTGGGCAAATAAAGCGTTGGCAACTCATCGATTGCCACCAGTAAATGATCTTCGCGCTTAGCGGACACGACATTACGAGTGACGATCATGTGCAACACCGTCGCCAATAATGGTGCAACCACATCCTGCTTTTCCCGCTTCATACCGATAATCAGCAATTGTTTTCCCTTTAACTGCAAAGGAATCGTCGTCTTGCCACAGAACACGCTGAGGATATCAGGGGACATGAAACGGCTAAAGAGAATACTTGCCGTTGAAATCACAGAAGCAACAGTTTTCTCAGAATCCGCCATCGAAATCAACTGCCCAAAGCTAGTTTCCACCCAAGTTGGTAAGTGGGCATTCTGGACTCTGGCAGGAAGATTATTCGCCCCCAAAGCCTTGGCACAGAAAATAATATCGGGATAGGGAGTAGTCTTGGCCATCAGCAACACCGCTTGAATCAACTGGTCGCCACTATTGGTAAAGAAAGGATCTTCACTACCTTTGCCACCCGATTTAAAGTTGCGATTCAAGATGATCGCTACCCGTCTCGCCATATCCACATCCGCTGCATCCCGAATGAAATCAAATTTCCTAGTAAGTGAGGTATGGCTGCTAGACTAAAGGTTAATTGGATAAAATGAGCATATGACCGATATTGCTAGTCCCTTCTCTACTGGAAGTGTTGGAGCTAACTTTGAAAGCCACGTTGGAGCTTATTACTTAGCTGCATTACTTTTGCAGTCAGTTCCTCGTGGACAAGAAGATGGAATTACGACAGAAGTAAGATTTCAGCGTTTATTTGAGGGTGATCCCTTAGATGATTTAATCATTGTGTCATCTTTGCCATCAGGTGAAGCAAAGCTTGCACTTCAAATCAAGCGAGATCTGACATTTGGAGAAAAAGACGAAACTTTTGATACGATTATATCCGCTTGCTGGGAAACTTTTCAGTCTTCACAGTTCAATGTGAGGACTGATCGTTTTGGCATAGTGCTTGGTCTATATGGAAAAAAGATTGACGAGCATTATCAAAGTGTTTTAACTTGGGCGCGAACAAGTGCGAACTCGAATGATTTTTTGAAACGAATAAATCAACAGAAATCATCTAATCAAACTCAACGAAGCTTCGTTAAACTTATTCGTGACAAGTTGGATAGCTTTTCAAAAGCTAATGTAAGTGATGATAATCTATGGAATTTCTTACGATCAATGGTGGTATTGTACTTTGATTTTCAAAAAGCAGGTTCACGAGACTACACCTATATAGTGGAAATCGTCAGTTATGTATTAGAACCGAGTAAGAAAAATGACTCTGCAAAGCTTATTTCCGAACTTGCTGCTATTGCGTCTAGAGGTAATTATACGGCTGGAAGTTTTAATGCGGAAGTTCTACGATTAGATTTACAACAAAAATATAGTTTACTGGCATCTCCAGACTGTCGCGAAGATTTAAGGCGGCTTCGTCAGGAAACTACATTAGCTTTGAAAGATATATGCACTGATATTGGTGGTCTAACTCTAAGTAGAACTGAAATAGTTTCTGGTGTCATTGAAATGATGAAAGAATCTTCAATTATTGGATTGACAGGAGTTTCAGGTACGGGAAAGTCTGCTTTATTAAAAGTGTTGGCTGAAAGCCGACAAAGTGATGGTTTCGTTATTTTTCTTTCTTGGGATCGAATTACTGGTGTAGGTTGGACTGGCTTCGCAAATCATTTGCAACTTAATAAGCTTCTAAAAGACATTCTCATAGCAATTAGTGGTAGTTCTCAACCAACTATTTTTATTGATGGCATTGATCGTATTGAAGAAGAGAAGCAAAAAATTATTAATGATTTGCTGAGAACGATATCAGGAATTTCTTTGAGCCATGATGGATCAAGACATTGGACAGTTATGTTTTCTGCCAGAGAAGAGAATTTACAAAATTTAAGTTGGGTTGAATGGGGACATCTTGGCAACCCAAAGACATTTACTATACCAAAATTAAGTCAATCAGAAATCCAAACTGTATTTGATTCTCATTTAAGAATTAATCTACTACTTAGGGCTTGCTGAAAAAGGCAGAAACAGTTGCAATCAGTAGTTTCCAAAGGTTGCAAAAGCTGATAAGATGCAAGAAAAAAGCCCAAAAACAAGAAAAACCCTTGCACCAATAAAATTTTATGTACCGACGTTCCGCAAAAGGACAACTATCATTCGAGAACTTCTATC
>NZ_LIRE01000507.1 GCF_001402795.1 Pseudanabaena sp. 'Roaring Creek' | reverse complement strand
TTATAGCTATCGCCAAATATACTAGGACATAAACCCCAAGAATTGACTGGCGGCGCGAAGCGCCGCCAGTCAATTCTTGGGGTTTATGTCCTAATTCAAGTGACTGTAGCTATATTTTTGGGCTTTGAGAAAGGGTTTGTGTAGACAACCCTTTCTCAAAGCCCATTTAAAATTATCTCTAACTCACGTTATACCAAAACACAAAATGGCTACGCCATTTTGTGTTTTGAAAACCCTTACTAGGTTTGGTTTTTAATTCACAAAAGTGTTGTCACACTTTCGTGAATTAGTATTAAATATAAAGAATAAAATAATTAACAGAATAAAATCCGAGCCTTTGCCGATCGTTGCATAGGAAATGCCCGTTTTTTTCGCTACCTTTTTATCATGAAAAGAATCATAGGATTTTTCAACTAGGGCAATGCATTGTAATTAACAGTCTTAAATCATCTTCAAGGAAGGCTAGCCTAATGAGTCATGCTGAAGAATGCATCTATAAATCCGCTCCTCGTCACAATCAGATTTGCGATCGGATTATGGATAACCTTGATGAGATGATTTGGTCATTAGCTTTACCTGACTTAAAACCAATTTATTTCAATGCTGCGGCTATCAAATTTTTCCAACACTCTCGCCAAGAGTTAATGGAGCATCGACATCTTTGGCTAGAGGCGATCGCGCCTGAGGATCGTCGCAAAATACAACAAGAGCTTGAAAAAGAACAGAAAACAGATTTATCCATATTTACCTATCGCATTCAGCTTCCTACAGGGGAATTACGTCACTTCCATGCTCGTTTAAAAGTATTTAAGGATTCTTCAGGTTTGCCTATAAGGCTAGATGCGATCGCCTATGAAGTCCCCTCTAGCGATAATGCCTCAGACAGAGACTTACGTGATATCCCTCAGGTAAATATCGATCTAGAAAGCGATCTGGAAATTGATAGAGAACAAGTCGATTTGAATAGTGGTTTGACAAGTGATTTGACAGGCGATTTAACTTTGCTAAATGAAGAATTAGAACGGCAGATCGGGGAGAGCGATAGAAATTTACGCGACAAAGAAAGCCGTAATCTGTCCATTCTCCATGCCTTGCCAGATTTGCTGTTACTACTAAAGCCCGATGGAACCTGCATAGAATGCATCATTCCTTCGGGTTGTGACAAGGCAAAATATTTGCCCATTCAGCATCATATTTCTGAGGTCTTACCCCCTGAGACTCTAGCCGCCCAATTAAAGCTCTATGATCAAGCGATCGCTACGGGAGAAGTGCAAATCTATGAACATCAACTCTTTAAATTTGGCAAACTTGTCCATGAAGAAGTCCGCATTGCTCCTTACTGTAAAAACGAGCTAGTGGTAATTGTTCGGGATATTACGGAGCGGAAGGAAACCGAACAACAACTGCAAAATCTCACCGATCGCCTAACTCTCGCGTTAAAGTCTGCAGCGATCGGCATATGGGAGAGGGATCTCGTCCGCGATCAATTAGTCTGGGATCGCGGCATGTATGAGCTGTATGGAGTGAGTCCCGAGCAATTTACGAATAACCGTCTGACTTGGTTAAATTATGTATATCCTAGCGATCGCGAAATCATCGAATCGGCATCGCAACTAGCCTTGCAAGGAAAGAAGGATTACGACATCGAGTTTCGGATCGTCTTACCGAATGGAAGCATTCGCTACATTCAAGCCTACGCTCTCCTCCAACGTGATGGGGAGGGAATCCCTCAACGCTTCATTGGTATTAACTTTGATATTACCGAGCGCAAGATCGCCGAAGCCAAAATCATCCAAACAGCCCGTCAGCTCGCCAATACCAACCATGAATTGGAGTCCTTTAGCTATTCCGTTTCTCACGATCTGAGAGCGCCATTACGACATATGAATGGGTTTGTGATGGCTTTGCAGCAGCAACTCCAAAAACATGAAGCGTTAAAGGATCCTAAGGTAGAGCATTACTTACAGGTAATTGCCAAAAGCAGTCAAAAGATGGGACATTTGATTGATGGATTACTCACCCTCTCACGCTATGGGCGAAGATCCCTAGAATCGACCCAGATCCCCGTGCGCGTCTTAGTTGATGAAGCGATCGCCATCCTGCGTAATGAACCAAATTATAACCCGATGGTCAAATTTTCAATTGGTGACTTACCCGTTGTGATTGGCGATCCGACCCTCTTACAACAGGTCTTTTGTAATTTGATTGGGAATGCCGTGAAATTTAGTCGTACCCGTGCCAATCCCCATATCACGATCGACAGTTTGCCCGACCACACCATTAGAATTCAAGATAATGGTGTGGGTTTTCAAATAGAATATGCTGATAAACTCTTTGGAGCTTTTCAAAGACTGCATAATGAAAGAGAGTTTGAAGGCAATGGTATTGGCTTAGCGATCGTGCAAAGGATTGTGCAAAGGCATGGTGGATCGATCTGGGCTGAAGGATATCCCGAGCGTGGAGCCACATTTTTCCTTAAGATTTAGGAATGTCCTAGAAAATTATATCTACAGTCACTTAAATGAAGACAAATCAAATCCTAAGAATTGACTGGCGGCGCGAAGCGCCGCCAGTCAATATACACTTGGCGACAGCTATAACATTCTAAAATCCAGATCTAAAACCAATTCACGAAAGTGTGACAACACTTTTGTAAATTAAAAACCAAACCCAGTGAGGGTTTTCAAAACACAAAATGGCTACACCATTTTGTGTTTTGGTATAAAACCTGCGGCGCACGCTGCCCCTGCGCCGCAGGTTATAGGGTTTTATATTTAATTTAATTAAAACCACTTACTTAGTTACTAAGTCTAAATATATGGAACCCACTAGAATTTTGCTTGTAGAGGACGATCCTAACGATGTCGAGCTCATCCAAATTGCCTTAGATAACTATAACTTTGTTAATAAAATTGATGTTGTATCAGATGGCGAACAGGCAGTTCACTATCTATTTGGTCGTGACGGACAGCCGCCGACTCACCCCTTACCTAAGCTCGTACTTCTAGACTTAAAACTACCTAAAATTAATGGCGTACAGATCTTAGAGAGAATTCGTAAATCTCCCCTTACTCAGAATCTCGTCGTCGTTGTCATGACTTCTTCCGCAGAGAACAATGATTTAAAAGCTTGTTATGATTTAGGTGTAAATAGTTATATTGTTAAACCTTTAGACTTTCAACAATTCGTAGAAATGTCACAAAAAGTAGGATTCTACTGGATGATGCTCAACAAAATTCCACCTCTTGATTGATCCTAAATACCTCAGCACAATTAAAATCCAGATCTAAAACCTGCGGCACACGCTGCGCGAACGCCACAGGTTTTAAGGTTTTATATTTAATTAAGCCTACTTACTTAACTTGTTTGCATTTACCTTGAAATACTGTTAATTTAAGTAATTTTTTATATATACTTTACTTTGTAGATGCTGAGTATGTAGTCGCGATTAAGCAAATAGTTTTAGATAGTTGAGAATAACTATAAACACCAACTCTAAACCTATACTTTTACGTTTGTAAACCATGGGAAACTTGATGCCAGAGTTTGGAAAATTTGCAAAATTGGAGGAGCAACGATCGTCACAATCGCTGAGAATTTTGATTATCGAAGATGTTGTTGCTGATGCTGAATTAACAGTATTGGTTCTCGAATCCTCAGGGCTATGCTTTACCTATGACATCATCGCCACAGAAATCGAATTTCATAGATATCTTCAGGACAAATACTATGATGTGGTTCTGTCAGACTATCGACTACCTAGTTTTAATGGTTTACAAGCTTTTGATTTTCTCAAACAATCTGGACAAGATATTCCCTTTATTTTGATTACGGGAAGTCTTGGGGAAGAAGCGGCGGTTGAATGTATTAAGGCTGGGATGACTGATTACGTTTTAAAGGATCGGTTATTTCGGCTCCCGAGCGTTTTAGAAAGAGCCTTGCAAGAGTTTGCGTTGCGGCGGCAGCAAAAAATGGCGATCGCCCAGATCGAGCAACAAGCATGGCGGGAGACGATCATCAATCGTATTGTCCAATCGATGCGGGAAACCCTCGTCTTAGACGATGTATTACAAACAACGGTGGATTTGCTGTATGAAGCTTTACAGGTGAGTCATTGTTTGATCTTTCAGCCAGACAGTTCGCAGCAAATGCGGGTATGTTATGCCAGTAAAAATAATGCGCCCTGTAGTGAGGATGTAATTGGTCTGTCCTGTGATTTTTACGTTCATTTTCGAGACGAGCTGATAAATGGAAAGCCAATCCCGCTTCATCACATTACTGACGCTCTCCCAGAGGAAATCAAGGATTTAGCCGCAAGGTATAACATTCATTCCCTTTTGATCACTTCTCTATGTTATCAGCAGACCTACTTAGGTGGAATTAGTCTCTACCAATGCGATCGCGAACGAGTATGGTCGGACAATGAAATTTCCTTAGTTAAGGCGATCGCCGATCAATGTGCGATCGCCATTCATCAATCAGCACTCTATCAAAGTGCCCAATCAGAATTGTCAGAGCGCAAGAAAATGGAGGCTCAACTGCGGCACGATGCCTTCCATGACACTTTAACTAACCTCCCTAATCGGTCTTTGTTTCTAGATCGCCTCAACCATGCCTTACAACTATCCAACCGTCGCCTGTACCTAAATTCAGACAATCCTCCCGAACTGTTTGCCGTCCTTTTCTTAGACTTAGATCGCTTTAAGATGATTAACGATAGTCTCGGACATTTGGCAGGAGATCAGTTGCTCAAGATTGTTGCCAAGCGTTTAGTTGCCTGTTTAAGGGGAGGAGATACCGTTGCCAGACTAGGGGGCGATGAGTTTGTGATGCTACTCGAAGAAATTGAAAGTGTTAACGATGTAATTGAAGTTGCCCAAAGGATTCAAGATTCGCTGAAAGTGCCAATCTCGATCGATGGCAATGAAATATTTATCAGTACGAGTATTGGCATTGCCCTGAACTCTGCTGGCTATACTCAGCCCGATCAATTGCTGCGCGATGCCGATACTGCCATGTATCGAGCGAAAGAACAGGGGCGCGAGCGCTACGAAATCTTTAACCCTGCCATGCATACGGAAGCACTGAAAAAATTAAGGCTAGAGAACGATCTACGGAGAGCGATCGAGCGGCAGGAGTTGTGTTTGCATTATCAACCAATTGTCGATTTGCAGTCACATAAAATCATCGGATTTGAAGCCCTCGTGCGTTGGCAACATCCAGAGCAGGGCTTGATTGCCCCTGCGGACTTTATTCCATTAGCAGAAGATGTCGGACTGATTACAGCAATTGACTTTTGGGTATTGCATGAGGCTTGTTATCAATTAACCCAATGGCAGTCGCAATTTCCCATAGTGACAAAGCTGACGATGAATGTAAACCTATCGGCAAAACAATTTACGAAGTCCGAGTTACCCAATCAAATTGAGAAAATTCTTCAGGGATTTAACCTTGATAACAGTCGGCTCAAGATAGAAATCACCGAAAGTATTCTCATCGAAAAAACATCTTTAGCCTCGCAAATCTTAAGCGAACTCAGCGAACGCAATATTCAAACCTGTATTGATGATTTTGGAACGGGTTATTCTTCGTTGAGTTATTTACATCGATTTCCAATTCATACTCTCAAGATCGATCGCTCGTTCGTGGCGCGATTAAATCAAAATCCTGAAGATGGCGAAATTGTAAAAGCGATCATTATTTTGGGGATAAATCTAGGCTTAACTGTAATTGCTGAAGGAGTAGAAACTCTCGACCAGTTAGAATTTCTGAGAGCTCATAACTGTCATGCAGGGCAGGGATACCATCTATATCAACCATTAGCATCGGATGCGATCGCGACATTAATTAGCTCCCTAAGTATATGAGCTTACAGCGCTTTGCGCTCAAACCCTAAAACCTGCGACGCACGCGTAGCGTGCGCCGCAGGTTTTAGCTCTGAATTTTAGTCATTAAAAAGCGATCACCTGTTCTAAGGTACTGATATTAACAAGGGCTAAACTAGGAGCAGAGCGCTTGACTAATCCTGTTAATACCTTGCCAGATCCCACTTCGATCGCCTGTTCGTATCCCTGCGCCGCCAGATACAAACAGATTTCCCGCCAGCGTACGGGGGAAGTCATCTGTTGGCAAAGGCGATCGCGCAGTACCTGCCCAGAGGTCGTTGCATCATTTGGTTCAACGTTAGAAATAACCGAGATTTCGGCATCATTAAAAATTGTCTGTTCCAGCACCTTGGCAAACTTTGCTGCGGCTTCAGCCATCAATGGTGAATGAAACGCGCCACTTACGGCTAGCGGAATCGCTCGTTTGACCTTTACTCGTTCGCAGATAGATTTGACAGCGGCTGCGGTTCCTGAAATTACCACTTGGTCGGCGCTATTATCATTTGCCAGAATTACATTTTCGGTTGCGTCAATTTCTGTTTCTAGGGCATGGCGATCGAAACCAATCAGAGCGGTCATTGCGCCACCACTCGCTTCAGCCATCAATAGCGATCGCTGCTTCACCAATTCTAAACCCGTGGCAAAGTCGATCGTTCCCGCACAGTAGAGGGCATTGTATTCGCCCAAACTATGACCTGTGACCGCATGAGGGCTTAAACCCTTGGTCTTTAATATATCCGTCAAGATTGCGGAAATCACGTATAGGCAAGGCTGGGTGAACTGAGTTTTGGCAAGTTCAGTGGCATCGGTCTGCACCTTTTCTAAAACCGACCAGCCTAAAATTTGTTCTGCTTTTGCAAACTTGTCCTTGCCGACTTCCTCAAGGTCTAAACCCATTCCTACAGCCTGAGAGCCTTGTCCAGGAAATATCCATACATTTTTGGTCATTTTTATCAAATATTTATTTGTTTAAATAATTTTGTGTCTTCAAAGTTTACAGCGCTTTGCGCTGCATCAAAAGCCTGTTAATTAATCGAAAAGGCTTGCTTTACAAGCCTTTTCGGTTAATTAATAATATATTTTTGCCACTCGTCATGATTGCCCGATCGCAAATATTTAGTCACCTCAAAGTGCAACCCACTATGGGGGCGGCGGGGCTGCTTGCGTAGTGGCATGGCTGCTTCCTTGGGGGTGCGATTGCCCTTTTTGACATTACATCGAACACAGGCGGTAATAATATTGTCCCAACTATCAACACCACCCCGCGATCGCGGTAACACATGATCGAGGGTTAGGTCATCACCTGTATGCCCACAATACTGACAGGAATGGGCATCACGGTGGAGGATATTGCGACGGGTAAGCGGAATTTCTTTGTAGGGAATACTGATATACTGCAGCATCCTAATTACGGTGGGCAAAGGCATTCCAGGATAGATCATCTTGCCATTATGTTCGACCTGTTCGGCTTTGCCTTTTATGAGCAAGACAATAGCTCGCTGCCAATTGGTAATGTTCAGCGGCTCATAGGATGCGTTTAGTACTAGGACTTTTGCCATTACTATCCAGCGAACTTACATGAGATGCTAGCACAGCTAACTCAAATCAGCCACAAAAATGTTTAGCGATCGCAATTTATCGCAATTTATTGCCTCTTTAAACCTTTTTATAGGTACCTCAGCATAATTAATACCAAAACACAAAATGGCTACGCCATTTTGTGTTTTTAAAACCCCTACTGGGTTTGTTTTTCAATTCCCAAAAGTGTGACAACACTTTCGTGAATTAAAAACTAAACCTAGTAGACAGTCAAAGATAATTTGGCGGGTAAAATAAAGGGACAGAAAATAGTAAGGAAAAAGGTATGTCAGCAAAACGATACAAAGTGACATTAACCGAAGAAGAACGCCAAAAACTAGAACAAATCACTAAAAATGGTAAGTCGGCAGCAGCCAAAATTAACCATG
>NZ_LIRE01000506.1 GCF_001402795.1 Pseudanabaena sp. 'Roaring Creek' | reverse complement strand
ATCCTTTTAGAGCTACCGCCAGTCTTGTTAAGACAAAATTAAAACCCAAGATCGTGTTGCCACGTGGAGCGCGGCAACACGATCTTGGGTTTTATGTCCTGATACAGTTGGCGGTAGCTATAATTAATTTATTTTAGTGAGCTGAGCCGTTACCGTGATATTTATCAGTATCGTAAAAGCCATTACGAGTCCCAAAAAACAAACAGCTGACCGTAAACAAGACAGTCAAAATTGGCAGGATTACTTTGAGATCGAGCATATTTTTCGGGGGTGAGAATAAAATGAGGCTGGCTTATATTTTAGTAGCAGAAAATCCTTAAGGCAGCTACATCTAACTTCTTTCTTAAGGATTAGATTCCTAAAAATCATTATTTCTCTGGCAATATCTAAAAATCTAGCTCAAATCATGGCTAATTGCCGCCATCGGTATTATCCGTAACATCACCGCTAGGACGATAGCTTTGCTCAAAGGCATAGCGCACGATCTGGGAACGATTTTCCAAGTTGAGCTTGGTCATGATGCTGCTGAGGTGCGTTTGTACAGTCCGAGGGCTGATTTGGAGGCGTTTGCCAATTTCTTTATTAGTAAAGCCTTGGACGACCTGCCAGAAAACACGCTCTTCGGAAGGGGTGAGCGTAGTTCGGGAAACAGGAGCTGTAGGCTGCTGAAATAGGCGCATATGCTCGCTGGGTGTCCGATGGGGCTCCCGTTTATGGGGTGAAAAGAAATCTATATCAGTTTTGCCAATGGTCATGCGATCGCCACTTTTCAGCAAAATCGGAAAAGTAATTCTCTGTCCGCGCATGAAAGAACCATTGCGGCTGCCAAAATCGACTAGGTAAAAACTACCAGATTCATTATTAGAATTGCGATTTTTGGCATCCCCTTTCATTGAAGACTCAAAGCCTTCATTCTTGGAAGCGCCAACAATTTGGAGCGTGGCATGATAGCGTGATACCCATTTGTCGGTGAGTACAATTGAGTTGTCATATCCCCTGCCAATTGTCCAAAAATCAGCATTTATAAGTGGAATCATTTGCTGTCCCTCATCTGCATGAACGATCAGATAGGGATGTGGGTGTAAAAGGGTCACTGAACTATTAGACAACTTTGTTGTGTGCATCTCAATCAATTGCCAATATAACTTATTTATATATTGTGAGACGAGTTTAATAAATTTTGAGTTCCTTTTTTGGATTCATGACTTTTGATGACATATTCTGTCACGATGGTTTTGATGCGATATTTACGATATTTTTCATGTTATGTTTTTAGCCTCTATCGCAATCCTAAATAGTTTGTAAGAGGCTTCGACTTCGCTCAGCTATCGGTATAGATTGCTTGAGCGAAGTTGAAGCCCTAATTTTTCTCATGAATGATTTAATGCCAATTCACAAAAGCATGACAACAAGTTTGTAAATTAAAAACTAAATTTAGTGATGTTATACCAAGTTAAGAAATGGTTACGCCATTTCT
>NZ_LIRE01000505.1 GCF_001402795.1 Pseudanabaena sp. 'Roaring Creek' | reverse complement strand
GCTATACAATCCAAGAAGAGAAGGACGGCGTAAAACGCCGTCCTTCTCTTCTTGGATTGTATGTTCTAGGACATTCGGAGATAGCTCGGAAATACCCCCAAAGATGAGTGCCACTGAATCTTTGGGGATATTTTCTAGGCAAAACTCACGTTGACACAAATATCAAATATTAATTAATAATTAATTAATATTTGATTAAGCTTAACTATTAAGATGAAATAATGCCGCAAATCGCGCCATAAATATCACCATAAATATCACCATAAATATTAAGAAAAAAATAATTTTGAATTTATCTAATCAAAACTTTTCCACAGACTTTTCCACAGATATTGGCTTTTTTTCCACAGATAAGGGAGAGTTTTCCACAGGTTATCCCCAAGATAAACACACTTTAGCCTTACTGGTTAAGGATTCGTTAACGGAAAGCAGCATTGACTTGGGAAAACTTTGCAAGACGATCAATTATAAAGTTATATGAACAAAAAGACGTGAAAAAGCTGATTCCATCAAGTCTATTTCATTTATTTGTCATAAGGAGTTAACAGTTCGTTACGTTGACAAGAAGCACTGGTTGAACGCACAATTAAGTCCCGACCGATGAAAAATGGTTGCTTGAGTTCGATAAAACTTGCTTAAAAGTTGAGGTTTCAGCATGAGTACGACCGTCAGTATATTGGCAGAGATTCCTGAAGAATTGCACGAAACCCTCAAAGTTTACTTAGAGTCTCATCCTGACTGGGATCAAGATCGCGTATTTGCCGCTGCGCTATCTTTATTTTTGCTACAAAATGGTGGCGATCGCTTATCCCGCAATGCCACATCTAGCTATCGCAGCACTGCTAAGGTGTACTTAAACGCTTTATTTCAACACTCTGTTTAAAGGCTTATACCTAAGCACAGACTTGGTTCTAGACTTGGATTGAGATGAATATTCATGCAACTATTCATACAAACTATTCATGCAAAACACAGACCCTTGTATTAGACTGAGAATTGCTCGACGACCTAGACCAATGAAACTATGACCTCCGCCCAGATTCCTGAAGTTAATCCATTAGATGTTCTTGTCGTTGGGGCAGGGATTTCAGGTTTAACGATCGCCCATGAATTAGCGATCGCTAAAAACTATCGCGTCTTGGTGGCGGAGACACAGGATCGGGTGGGCGGCGCAATTACTAGCGCCAAAAATGACGATGGCTATCAATGGGAGGAAGGACCTAATAGCTTCCAGCCAGCCCCCGAATTATTACGTTTAGCCGTAGAAGTCGGACTCAAGGATGAATTGGTGCTTGCGGATGGCAAACTACCCCGTTTTGTATTTCTCAACGGCAAGTTAAACGCTTTGCCCATGTCTCCGCCAACGGCGATCGCTTCCCGAATTTTGACTTGGGGAGGCAAAATCCGTCTCGCTTTAGGGGCAATGGGTTTTGCACGTCCTGCAATGGCGGGAGAAGAATCCGTCGATCGCTTCTTTTCGCGCCTGTTAGGCAGACAAGCGGTCGATCGCTTGGTTGCCCCCTTCATTTCTGGAGTATATGCGGGCGATCCCAAGCGGCTCAGTGCCAAGGCTGCCTTTGCCAAAATCGCCAAGCTGGAAACCTATGGCGGTTTGCTTGCTGGGGCAATATTATCGAGTAAAGAGCGCAAACAAAAACTTAACGATCCTCGCATTCCGAAAACGAAGGCAGGGGAGTTAGGTTCCTTTCGCGAGGGCATAAAGATGCTCCCTGAAGCGATCGCCGCTAAATTAAGGGCACAGGGTACAGCCGTTAAACAACAATGGACTCTGCGATCGCTAGAGAAGCAAGGCGGAATCTATATTTCCAAATTTGATACCCCAACGGGCGAAGAAATTGTGACCTCGCGATCGGTCGTTCTTTCCACCCCTGCCTATGTCACTGCAAAATTATTACAAGATTATTTACCCGCCGCCAGCCAAGCCTTAAATGAGATTTTTTATCCGACGGTAGCCTGTGTCGTGCTTGCCTATCCCAAAAGCGAATTTCTCTATGACATGAAAGGCTTTGGCAATTTGATTCCTCGGACAGAGGGAGTTAGAACCCTAGGGACAATTTGGTCATCTAGCCTCTTTTCAGGACGCGCCCCCGCAGGTTGGCAACTATTGCTCAATTTTATCGGTGGCACCCTCGATCCCGCACTAGCCCATTTATCTGAAGCCGAAATCATTGCTGCCGTGCATCAAGATCTCAAAAAAACGATTCTTCGCCCCGATACGAAGGTATCTCCCAAAGCGATCGCCGTTCATGTGTGGGATAAGGCTATTCCTCAATACGAAATCGGGCATTTAGAGCGCCTTGCCACGGTGGAAGCCGAATTGCAAAAATCCTCAGGGCTATATGTCAGTGCTAATTTTATTGGCGGAGTCGCCTTAGGTGACTGCATCAAGCGCAGCTTGCAAGAAGCTCATAAAATTGCGGCTTTTTTAGAAACCATTTAGAAACCATTTAGAAACCATTTAAGAGTTGTCTAGCTCCCCCTCAATCCCCTTTTTTATGATAAGTAGCGGAACTAGGCGCAATTAAATATAAACCTCCAAATCTGTAGCGCAGGCTCAGCGTGCGCTATAGCTTTTACTTTTGGGCTGTGAGAAAGGGTTTGCTACGCAAACCCTTTCTCACAGCCCGTTTCAAATTATCCCGAACTCGCGCTCAATGAAGCTACCCAATGACTAGCCATCTATCAATAAGTCCCTTAGGGGGAGTAACTTCAATCCTCTTTTGATGAATATCCACAAAGGGGGCGATCGCTTCGACAAAGGGAATTAACTCCACCTCTTGATTATCAAGATTACGAACCTCTAACAAATCATTGCCAGCAGCAATGATACTGATAACTTCGCCTAGCAGCTTACCCGTGGGCTGATGGTAGACCTGACAACCAACTAAATCCGCGATCATATATTCGTTGTGTTCGAGGTAGGGGCGATCGCTAGTGGGAATCATCATCACGTAATTCCGTAAAGCTTCGGCGCGATCGCAATCATTAATCCCCTCTAGGCGAATGACAAATAGATTCTTTTTACCAGCAACCTCGCGCCCCGACAACATCACGATCTCTTGGGGTTCATCCTTCTCAGATGCAGCGATCCAGCGCTTCCCAGCATTCTCAAACCTTTCAGGAAAATCTGAATAGGACAATATCCTCACCTCGCCTTTCAGCCCCTGCGGTGAGACTATTTTGCCAATTATTAACCAATCTTCAGTCATAATATTTATCCTTGTTTGCCAAGCCTCATTGCCAAGCCTCATTGCCGAATCCTGTTACCAAATCCCGCTTTGAGAAAAGCCTTAGCAAAACCTATAACATTCTCTCTATTTGTTCCAATGCATCTAGCGCGGCGGCACGTTCTGCTTCCTTTTTACTAGTAAAATTTCGCATACTTTGACCGTATAGGCGATCGCCAACATATACTTTAGACGCAAATTCAGGCGTATGATCGGTTCCGCCTACTTTTTCGGTCACATACTTGGGCAAAATATGCCCGATGTAGGACTGTACCCATTCCTGCAAGCGATTTTTTGCATCCAAATCGGCACGGGTATTCACCAGTTCTGGCGGTACCGAGTCAAATAGAGCCTCCACCGCAGGGCGCACCGCCTCCACATCGCAATTACAATCTAGGTAAAAAGCACCGATCATCGCTTCAAAGGCGCAACTCAACAAATTTTCACTCTTATTCCCCCCATCCCTCATAGCTCCTTTGCCTAATAAAATTTGGCTGTCTAGGTCTAGGGCGATCGCAAAATTTGCCAACTGCTTCTCATCGACAAGGGCAGCACGGCGGCGAGTTAATTCGTCTTCCCCTAAATCCGCATGTTGCCGATAAAGATAGGAACCACTGAGAAAATTTAAGATCGCATCTCCCAAAAACTCCAAACGCTCATTATCCTCCCCCGCACTGGGATTTTCGTGGACGTAGGAGCGATGGGTCAGAGCCATTCGCAATAAATTCTCATTCTTAAAAACAAATAAGTCTTTCATGATGACCTTAGGCGCGGCAAGTTCGATTGGAGATATTGCCATCGGGCAAGATAGTCTGGCAGATCCTTGCCTCATTCATCCATCCCACATCTACTTCAGCATATTTTAGATTAGCGCCATCAAAGTTGGTACATCGTAAATCGGCTCCCGTCAGATCGGCTCCCGTCAGATCGGCTCCCGTCAGATCGGCATTCCATAGATTTGCCGCATTAAAGCAAGCTCCCCGCAAAACCGTGCCTCGCAAAATTGCCTTGCTTAAGTTGCTGCCGATAAAACTAACATTACTTAAATTTAGTCCGCTTAAATTGGCTAAGCGTAAATTAATATCGCTAAAATCTATGCGATCGAGATCGGCTTCTCTTAAATCGACTTCACTTAAATTTGCACCATGTAAATTTGCGCCATGTAAGCTGGACTCGCTCAAGTCCGCCTCGCTGAGATCGGCATTTTGCAAATTTGCTCGGCTTAAATTAGCTCTAAATAAAAAAGCGTGATGTAAATTAGCATGACTCAAATCTGTATTAGAGAGATTTGTCTCTAAAAGATAGGCTTTTTGTAAGTTCACGTTTTTAAAATCCATCCCGTGCAAATTCGTGCAATTCAATATAGCCAAACGAAAAGTCGCGCTTTTAAAACGCACGTTCGCAAACTGCGCTCCGCTTAAGCCCGCATAGGTAAAATTTGCACGAGTGATATTTGCATTACTAAGATTAGCGTCCAACAGAGAGGCTCCGCTTAGATCCGCATCGGATAAATTTGCCCCTGATAGGTCGGTATTACAGAGATTCGCCTCCCACAGATTTGCAAAAATTAGATTTGCATTGCGTAGAATTGCATGACTGAGATCGACTTTACTCAAATCTACTCCTTTTAAATCCCATCCCTCGAAGTTCCTTTCTCCTTGGGAATAACGTCCTACCAGATTGCGTTTCTTAGCAATGGGATCCAACATAGCAATAAATATGTATCTATCGAAAAAAACGAATGCGTCTCTCTTTTATCCCTCAGGTCAAGTCATATAAACCGATGGATAGTCAGAATTTAGATTTCATTGCATTATGAAATTGCAAAGGAAAATTGCGAACGATGTTTGCATATTACTTTGCTTTTGCCTTTTGTTGTTGTTTTTCCTGACGTTTTTCAGCTTGCTTGTTTTTTTCTTTCTCCCTTTTGATAGCATCTTTAGCGGCTTTCGCAGCTACTTCCGCCTTGTGCTTGGCTTCCCTTGTCTCCTCTTCCCTTTTTTCTTGGTAGTAGGCATAGTCCCCTGCATAGGCGCAAAGTTCGCCATCGCGGATTTCCACAATTTTATTGGCAACCTGTGAGATGAAATAGCGATCGTGGGAGATTACAGCTACAGTACCCTCATATTCTCGCAACGCAGCCTCCAACATCTCCTTGGCGGGAATATCAAGGTGGTTGGTCGGCTCGTCAAGGATCAAGAAGTTTACTGGGGTAAGCAACATTTTCGCCAGTGCTAGCCTTGCCTTTTCGCCGCCGCTGAGATCGCGCACGTTTTTAAAGACCGTATCGCCACTAAATAGAAATTTACCCAGCACGCCCCGTACTTCTTCGTGGGTCATCTTCGGAAAATCATCGTGAATGGTATGAAACACATCTTTGTTTAAATCAAGGGCTTCAGCTTGATTTTGCTCGAAATAGCCAATTAGAACGTTATGACCTAGAACGATTTCGCCTTCGTTATAGGATTCTTTGCCGACTACCATTTTTAATAGGGTTGATTTTCCTGCTCCGTTTGGTCCTAAAAAGGCAACCCGATCGCCTCTTTCGATCTCCAGTTTTGCCCCTAAAAATAGGATCTGATCGCCGTAGGCATGGGTCAGATTCTTGATTTCCACGCTAACACGCCCGCTGCGAGAGGCAGGGGGAAAATGGAATTTTAGGGTTCTAACATCGCTCTCAGGGGCTTCGATGCGATCGATTTTGTCGAGTTGCTTTTCGCGGCTCTTGGCTTGGGTACTGCGCGTAGCACTGGCGCGGAAACGATCAACAAAGACCTGTTGCTTTTCGATGTATTTTTGCTGGCGTTCAAAGGCAGCTCCCTGAGCGGCTTTAGCTTCCGCTTTTTGCGCTAGGTACGATGAGTAGTTGCCCAGATAGGTTGTCGATACGCCCCGCTCGGTTTCCACGATTGAGGTACAGAGGCGATCAAGAAACTCGCGGTCGTGGGAAACGATTACCATTGGGGTACTGAGCGATCGCAAATATTTCTCCAACCATTCGATTGTTTCTAAATCGAGGTGGTTGGTCGGCTCGTCCAGCAGTAATAGATCTGGCGATTGGAGCAAAATTTTGCCTAGACCCATACGCATCTGCCAACCGCCGCTATATTCGCTCACAAAGCGATCGCCATCATCGGCTTTAAACCCTAAGTCTGGCAATAGCTTATCAATGCGACTTTCCAATTCATAGCCGTTATGATCTTCAAATTGACGCTGGAGGCGATCCATTTTCTTGAGGATCGGCTCGTAGTCCTCACCATCTTTTAAATTTTCCAGATGATGATGGACGATCGCTAATTCTTTTTGGATTTCCCGCACTTCCTGAAAGGCTTGCCACATCTCTTGCTTTACCGTCCTCGTCTCTTCGATGTCAAATTCTTGACTGAGATAGGCAATTTTCAGGCTCGAAGGTCGCACGATCTGCCCTGCGGTCGGTTCGATTTCCCCTGCAATAATTTTGAGCTGTGTTGACTTCCCCGCGCCATTTACGCCAACTAAACCAATGCGATCGCCTGTTTTAACTTCCCAGTTAACGTCTTTGAGGACTTCGCCAGTGGGATAAATTTTCTGAATGTGTTCGAGACGAAGCATAGATTTAGGGGAGCAACAAAACTTAACTTTTTATTAAGATTATCATTTTTTTGTAACAAAAGCATCACCCCAATCTAAAAGAAGCTCTAAAAGCAGCCTTAATG
>NZ_LIRE01000504.1 GCF_001402795.1 Pseudanabaena sp. 'Roaring Creek' | reverse complement strand
ATTGGTATTATGTCCTGATACAGTTGGCGGCAGCTATAATTCAATTTTTTGAGTTATAGATATAGTTAAGAAAACTTGCTATAATTAAAAATTGTGATTATTCCAAGAGCTTAAATCTTGATAGAACGCTATACGTTACCCGAAATGGGTCGATTATGGACAGATCGGCACAAGTACCAAACTTGGTTGCAGGTTGAAGTTGCCGTTTGCGAAGCACAGGCCGAACTAGGATATATCCCTGCCGATGCTGTCGAAGAGATAAAGGCAAAGGCAAACTTCGATGCCGATCGCGTCAATGAAATTGAGTTAACGGTCAAGCACGACATGATCGCGTTTTTGACCAACGTAAATGAATATGTAGGAGATTCAGGTCGATATATTCATCTCGGTCTGACTAGTTCCGATGTGTTAGATACGGCTCTAGCCGTGCAATTAGTAGATAGTTTAGAAATCATTCAAGCGCAGCTAGAGGAGGCAATCCAAGCAATTCGCTATCAGGCTCAGCAGCATCGTTATACGATTATGTCGGGTCGGACGCATGGTATTCATGCGGAGCCAATTACCTTTGGATTTAAGCTCGCTGGCTGGTTGGCAGAAATGTTGCGCCATCGCGATCGCCTATTAAACTTAAATAAAACCATTGCTGTCGGTAAAATTTCGGGCGCTGTTGGTACTTATGCCAATGTTGACCCGCGTATTGAAGCGATCGCTTGTCAAAAGTTAGGGCTTCAGCCCGACTGTGCATCGACGCAGGTGATCTCTCGCGATCGCCATGCCGAGTATTCGCAAGTACTTGCCCTGATCGGTGCATCGATCGAGCGCTTTGCCGTAGAAATTCGTAACTTACAACGTACGGATGTACTAGAAGTAGAAGAACATTTCACCAAGGGACAAAAAGGCTCCTCGGCAATGCCTCACAAGCGTAACCCGATTCGTTCGGAACGCTTAACGGGTATGGCGCGTTTGTTGCGTGGCTATGCGACGACGGCTCTCGAAAATGTGGCTCTATGGCATGAGCGTGATATTTCCCATAGTGCGGCGGAACGGGTGCTACTTCCCGATAGCTGCATCCTCACGCATTTCATGCTGACGGAAATCACCGATCTCGTGAAAAATCTGTTGGTGCATACTCACAATATGGAACGCAACCTCTATTGTTATGGAGGTGTCGTTTTCAGCCAACAGGTACTTCTCGGACTGGTAACTAAGGGCTTGAGCCGTGAAGATAGCTATGCGATCGTCCAGAAAGCCGCGCATCTTGCATGGAATAAAACTGACGGTGATTTCCGTAAGTTGATCAGCGAAGATGAAACCGTGCAGAAAACCTTCTCTGAAGAAGAGTTAGCTGCTTGTTTCGATCCCAATAAGCATCTCAAAAATCTCGACCAAATCTATCAAAGATTGGGAATTTAGATTTTGCAAAATTGTTTATAACTTGAAGCTAAAAAATGCGACGCTTTGCGCCGCATTTTTTATAAGTAGCTAGGCATAATTATAGATAATTCAAATAAAAACTACAGCTTCGACTTCGCTCAGCTAGCTTACACCGAGGGCTGAGCGAAGTCGAAGCCCGTCTACAAGTTATTTAAAACAACTATA
>NZ_LIRE01000047.1 GCF_001402795.1 Pseudanabaena sp. 'Roaring Creek' | reverse complement strand
TATTATTTTTTATACCAAGCTTGCTTCCATTCTTGCATTTGTTTGATTTCTGCTTGCTGTGAAGAAATAATATCCTGTGCAAGCTTCTTGATTTCTGGGCGAGTGGATTTAGCTAAAGCATCTTTTGCCATTGTCACTGCACTTTCATGATGGGGAATCATCGCATTGATAAAGCGTAGATCAAATTCAGCATCCTTCGCCCCTAATTCTTGGCTCATCATCATGCCTTTCATTTGTTCATCGCTCATCTCCATCATATGTCCCATTTGAGCATTGTGTGCCATTGGCTTGTTGCTAGCATTGGGATACCATTGTTTGCGCCAAGTCTGTAGTTCAGTAATTTCTTTAGCTTGAGCGGTAATAATCTCATCGGCTAGTTTTTTAATTTCAGGACGCTGTGATTTTTGTTGAGCTTCTTTTGCCATCTCAACTGCACCTTTGTGATGCGGAATCATACCATCAATAAATCGAAGGTCAAAATTAGCATCGGCTGGTCCTAAATCCATTGTCATATGCATATTGCTCATATTATGCGTATTGTCCATGCTAGGCATTGCCGTCTCAGCCGCAGGCGTAGAGCTAGGTTTAATCGCAACAGTAGAAGTAGAAGCAGATGTTTCTGGAGTTGTTGTGGAACAGGCTGCTAAAGCTCCAGTTGCAATCGAGATAATTGCTACTAGACTCAAACTGTGAGATAGGATGTTCAATTTAGTGAAATTCATAGAACTCAAATTTCTTAGTTACTGAATAGTTTAAAGCCAGATAATGAAATCAAGATGAAATCGAGCTATTTTCTAGGTAGCTCGATTTTAAATATCAAGAAATAGAGGGGGAAAATGTTTTCCCCTTCCTGATCTCTATTTTTAGAAGAACATGACTACAACTTAAAGTTAAATCGCCCGTTTACCTTTTCACCTTTAATATCTGACAAAATTGCGACTTTATACTCGCCCACCGCTTTACCTGATAGTGCTACTGTATAGTGCTTTTCAGGGGCATCGTATTTTAGATCAAGATTCTTTTGAGTGCCATCAGGTAGCTGTACCTGTGCAGTTACCTTGGCATCAGGAATTGCTTCGTGATTGTCACCCTTTAGCAAAAAGAAATCAAGATGGATACCATTCTCTTCAGGCTCTGGAACTAACTCTAAATGATAGATTCCTGATTCAATCACCTGTCCTCCCTTTTTAGGATTATCACTCTTAGTTTCAGATTTTGCCATGCTAGGAGAAGAACTAGCTTTAGGTGTCTCAACGGACTTAGCTACTGTAGTTGCAGGTGTTGAGCTTGTCGTCGTTGGGGTACTGTTACTACAGGCTGCTAGTACTGCTAAACTAGCCAAACTCAGACTGAGAAGAATCGGTTGAAATAATCGCATAGATTTCCTTAGGAGATAGATTCTTGGATAGATGGCACTTCAACCTGTCTATCCAAATTAGATTTAGGAATGATGTATTTCCCAAACTGGGAATACAAAGCTGGTAAAACCAGCAAGGTGAGGGCTGTCGAAGTAAACAGCCCACCTAAAACTACAACCGCTAACGGTTGTAGAATCTCTTTGCCTGCGCCAGTGCCAATAACCAGAGGAACCATGCCCAAGGCTGAAGAGAGGGCGGTCATTAGGATGGCAACAAGACGCTCTAGGGAACCTTCCACTAGTACCGTTTGCAATGGCATTCCCTTTGCTAATTTGGTGTTGTAGTTATCCACTAACAGCAATCCATTTCTTGTCGCAACTCCAAAAAGCGTGATAAATCCTACCATCGAAGCGACTGAGATAATGCCACCTCCAAGCGCTACAGATATTACACCCCCCACTAGCGCAAGTGGCAGATTAATCATAATCATGAACGTGGCGGGAATGGATTTAACTGCGAAGTAAATCAGTATGGTAATGGCAATAAAAGCGATCGCCCCTGCAAATAGTAAAGTCTCAGTAGCGCGTTCTTGAGATTCAAACTGACCGCCATATTGAATGTAATAACCAGAGGGTAATTGCACTTGAGTCTTAATGCGATCGCGAATATCTTTAATCACCGAGCCTAAATCGCGACCGTTCACATTGGCTGATACGACAATTAGCCGCGAAACATTTTCACGATTAATTGTATTGGGTCCCTCACCAAAGGAAACCTTAGCAACTTGGGAAAGTGGCACTTTCTTTCCATCAGGCACATCTACCAATAGATTGCTGATAGTTTCCTGATTATTGCGCGAATCTTCTTTTAGCCACACAAGTAAATCAAATACTTGCTGTTGTTGCAAAACCTGAGAGACAATATTGCCATTCAGAGCCGTTTCAATAGTTTCTGCCAAATCGCCGACTTGCAAGCCGTAACGAGATGCAGCATCACGATCGAAGCGAATCTGTAATTGTTTAATCGGTACTTGTGGTTCTACTTGCAAATCTACGATTCCATTGACGTTATTCATCGCGGCTTGTACTTGTTGACCAATGGTTCGCAATTGCTCTAAATCAGCACCAAAGATCTTGACGGCGATCGCACTTCGCACACCCGAAAGAACCTCATCAAGCCGATGGGAAATAAATCCGCCAATATTTACCGCAACCCCTGGGATTTTTGCAAATTCTTTGCGAAGAATTTCGACGCTTTCCTCACGTTTTTTTACACCTGATTCACTGAGTTCCACATCTAGCTCAGCAAAGTTAACGCCGCCCACATCACTATCCCCGGGGGCGCGTCCCGATCGCAGTTGCAAAGCGTCAAAGTGTTTATCATCTTTAAGATGTTCTTGCACAACCAAACTAACCTGATTAGTAGTTTCCAGTGAAACCCCAGGATAGAGAACTGTGGAAATTACTAGCGATCGCTCTTGAAATTCGGGTAAAAATACTCGACCGAGGGATGGCAAGATAATCATCGAAGCAATCAAAGCGGCGATCGCTACTCCCAAAACAATACTGGGATGACGAATGGCAAAGACTAAAGCAGGACGATAAACTTGTTGAGATTTATGCGCTAACCAAGTCTCATCAGGAGGTAAAGGGCGATTTACCAAGAGCAAGGCACAAAGAGCAGGAGTTAGAGTTAGTGCTACTAGCGTCGATGCAACAATCGAGAGTAAATAAGCAACACCCATCGGCGTAAAAATTCGACCTTCCACTCCAGAAAGGGCAAAAATTGGCGCAAATACGACCGCAATAATTACAGTCGAAAAGAGAACACTAACACGAACTTCCACTGAGCCGTTAAAAACTACTTCCAACGGCGGCACTGGTGTGCCTGCAATTTGATTTTCACGGAGACGGCGATAGACATTTTCCATATCCACGATCGCATCATCTACTACCGAACCGATCGCTACCGCCAATCCCCCCAAGGTCATCGTGTTGATGCCCTGTCCCGTCCATGACAGCACCATCATTCCTAGCAATAACGAAATCGGAATCGCACTCAAGGAAATTACGGCGGTGCGCCAGTTCATCAAAAATAGAATCAAAACGACGGATACAATAATCGTGCCATCCCGCAAGGATTCCTCAACATTTTTAAGGGATGCCTCGATAAATTCTTCTTGGCGAAAAGTCGTTTCGACTTTTACATCGCTTGGTAGTCCTTGTTTAATTTCCGCGATCGCTATTTCTACGGCTCTGGTAACTGAAGGAGTATCAGCGTTCGGCTGTTTGTTCACAATTACCACAACCGATTTTTTGCCATTGAGATTCCCGTCTCCCCGTTTTAGCTCCGCACCAATTCTGACATCGGCAACTTGACTGAGTAATACTGGCACTCCTTTTTTAGATTTAATTACCGATTTCTGCAATTGCTCTGCTGATTCAATCCGTCCAATACCACGTATCAAGAGTTCGCGATCTGGACTAGTCAAGAATCCACCCGCCGCGTTCACATTTGCTTTTCGGGCTGCTTCGGTAACTTCTGATAAGGTCACATCATATTGTTGCAATTTAACTGGATCGACTAATATCTGATACTGACGAATATCACCACCAAAAATTACAACCTGTGTTACCCCTGGAACTGCTAACAGCCGATTTTTTACCTGCCAATCCACGATGCGCCGTACTTCCATTAAGTTAGTTTTACCACCTTCGTCGATCGTGAAAGCATATTTAGCGATCGCCCCAATTGGAGAACTAATCGGAGAGATCTGCGGTATACCCACACCTTTAGGTAATTGGCTCTGAGCTTGCTGCAATCGCTCTGTAACTAACTGCCTCGCCCGATAGATATCTGTATCCCAAGTGAATATCACTTTCACAACCGAAATACCCACTGCCGAAGATGAACGCACCTTTTCTACACCAGGGGTTCCATTAATGGCACTCTCAATCGGTCTTGTCACCAGCGATTCTACTTCTTCAGGAGCTAGCCCCGTCGCCTCAGTTTGAATCTCCACTTGCGGCGGTGCAAAGTTAGGAAATACATCTAGGGGCATCTGGGTTAATACCCGAAATCCCCATAGCAAGATTAAGATTGAGGCAATCACTACTAGCCAGCGCTGCGCGATCGACCATTTGACAACGGCATTGAGCATGAATCAAATATATGGTGAACCGATAAGCTAATCATTGTTTCATAAGATTGTGAAACCACTATGAAATTAGCTGAATTAGAAATTTATTAAGGTTTGTAAGTAAACAGGATATTTCATCCTGATTTCATTGTGCCAAGTCAAACTAGATATAAAAGTAGTGTCTAGAGATGTATTAAACCCTTCAATCAAGTCTCCAAGTCATTATTCCTATCTCTCTTTGTCATGGCTCATAGCCTGAATATATATGAATTCCATTAATCGACGTAGGTTTCTCTCCCTTAGTGCTGGTGCTACTGGATCTGTACTATTAACCCAATGCAGTTGGGCTAGTACCTCAATGTCACTTCCTCAAAAGACTAATGGTGCTGAAGTATTTACAACTAATTCCAATGGCTTATTAGATGTGGCTTTAGAAGCACGTCCCAGCCTCATCCAATTGGGGCAACAACAGGGGAACTTATTGACCTATAACGGGCTAATTCCAGGACCGAGATTAGAAGCAAAAGCTGGGGACTCTGTACGCATCCGTTTCACTAACAAGTTATCTCAAGCCTCAAACCTTCATTATCACGGGTTACACATTCCGCCCACAGGAAAAGCTGACAATGCTTTTCTTGCGGTTCCCTCTGGTGAAACTGAAACCTATGAATTTACCCTACCGAAAAATCATCCTGCGGGAACATTTTTCTATCATCCCCACATGCATGAAATGGTCGCCGAACAGGTATTTGCGGGTTTAGGAGGAATCTTTATCGTGCGTGGTGCATTGGATGAAATTCCTGAAATTCTAGCCGCTAAAGAAGAGTTTTTGTTTTTGAAAGATTTTGCCCTTGATGCGAATGGCAAAATTCCTGTCCCTAATCATATGGACGTTATGCGCGGACGGGAAGGCTCAATTCTTACCGTTAACGGACAAGTAAATCCCACGTTTTCTTTAGCCTCTGGCGGTTTGTTGCGCTTTCGGATGATCAACGCTTCAACATCCCGTTTTTATCGTCTCAGTCTCGAAGATCACCCGTTTTATTTGATTGCCACTGATGGTGGTGCGATCGCCGAACCTGTTGAACTAAAAGAAATCCTATTATCCCCTGGCGAACGCGCAGAGGTGTTAGTTCGAGGCGATCGCAATCCCAAACAATATCGCTTGCTCAATTTACCTTACGATCGCGGCGGATTTGCGATGATGGGGGGTATGAATAATGGTGGCATGATGATGGGTAATCGTGGAACTGTAGATAGCACAACCCAAGTTATTGCTAAGATCGCCTATAAAGACGAGCTGGCAAAGCCACTCCCATTACCACAAAAACTCATTCCTGTAGAAGTATTACCTCAACCGATCGCAACTCGACGCATCGAAATGTCAATGTCAATGGGAATGGGAATGCAGATGGCATTTCTATTTAATGGCAAACCCTTTGATATGAATCGAGTAGATGCTGTCGTAAAATTAGGAACTACAGAAGATTGGGAGATCGCAAACGTAGATACTGATGGCATGGAACACTCGTTTCACTTGCATACAAACCCTTTCCAAGTAATCGATCGCAATGGCAAGCCCGATCCTTATCAAGCATGGGAAGATACCCTACGTGTTCGCGCGAAGGAAACAGTGCGGATTCGGATTCCGTTTCGCGATTTTGTGGGGAAAACTGTATATCACTGTCACGTCCTCGATCATGAAGATCTTGGCATGATGGGGCTTGTGGAAATGCAAGCATAGCTTAAGGACTAAATAAGGTTCAAAGTAAAAATAAGGCTCTGGTAAGATTAAAGTTGAAAATGATTATCAATTTTTATTGCCATGCCAGCCGAGTCGAAAACACAGCCTATAAAAACTGATGATGCACCAAACTGTGAGATTCATCTGGTGCATCTAGATAAGGTGGTTGCTTGTCAGTCTGAGATATTCTCGCCCAAACAAGCACAACAGATGGCAGATTTTTTTGCAGTGTTATCCGACCCTCATCGATTGCGGCTCATATCTGCTCTGGCAGGGCAAGAATTATGTGTTTGTGATTTGGCTGTAGCCATGAAAATGAGTGATTCTGCGGTGTCTCATCAACTGCGAATTTTGCGATCAGCGAGATTAGTCACGTACCGTAAAGAAGGGCGTAATGTTTACTACAGCCTCGCGGATGAGCATATTGTCAATCTTTACCGAGAAGTTGCCAATCATTTGAAAGAAGTTTAGGCATAAAGCTTATTGATTTGAAAATCAATAAAGGTTGAAGTTAGTGCTAATCTATTGAATAGTTGTTCATATATTCAGGATTTAGTATGTCAAGTAGTTGTTGCGGTGAAGATGCGCCTAAAAATCCCAAGAATCACGATCATGATCATGAAGAAGGTGACGACCACGAGCATAGTCATGAGGCTGGGGAGTTCGATCTTAAAAAAGAAGTAATTCCAGTGGTTGTGGTGACTGCCCTGTTATTGATAGGTTCTATTTATAACCAACCTCTGCATAATACTCCTTACAGTTTTGCCGAGTATTTGATTCTGATTCCAGCCTATTTATTAAGTGGTTGGAATGTGCTGACGATAGCTGGCAAGAATATTCTTAAAGGCAGATTTTTTGATGAGAATTTCTTGATGACCATTGCGACATTAGGGGCGATCGCCATTCATCAATTACCAGAAGCTGTTGGCGTAATGTTGTTCTTTAAAGTGGGCGAGCTTTTCCAAGACTATGCCGTTGGTAATTCAAGGCGATCAATTAAAGCTGTTTTAGAAGTCCGTCCCGACTATGCCAACCTCAAAGTGAATGGTGTGGTTACGAAGACCGATCCTAATAAAGTCAAAATCGGCGACATTATTACAGTTACAGCAGGTGAGAAGATTCCTCTTGATGGCACTATAATTGTCGGAATTTCTCAAATAGATACTTCTGCTCTGACAGGTGAATCCGTGCCGCGTTCTGTCAAAGTCGGCGATGCTGCCCTAGCAGGAACGATCAATAAAACTGGGATTTTGGATATTCAAGTCACCAAGTTATTTGGAGAATCTTCGATCGCTAAAATTCTCGACTTAGTAGAAAATGCGAGTAGCAAAAAGGCAGAAACTGAGAAATTCATTACCAAGTTCGCCAAGATCTACACACCGATTGTCGTGTTTGTATCTTTAGCGATCGCCATCATTCCACCCCTAGTTATTCCTCGCGCAACCTTGGCTGAGTGGGTATACCGCGCCTTAGTAATTTTGGTGATTTCCTGTCCTTGTGGTCTGGTGATTAGCATTCCTCTAGGCTACTTTGGCGGCATTGGTGGAGCGGCAAAGAAAGGCATTTTAATCAAAGGTTCGACATTCTTAGATGTATTGAACGATGTGAAAACAGTTGTTTCCGATAAAACAGGGACTTTGACAAAGGGAACCTTTCACGTCACGCAGATTGTAACTGAGAATGGATTTAGCCAAGATGAATTATTGTCTGTGGCTGCTCATATCGAAGCGCAGTCTACGCATCCGATCGCCCAATCGATTAAAGAAGCATATAAAGGAGAACTGGACTTAACCAAAGTTACTCATTACGAAGAAATCGCTGGGCATGGCATTCGGGCAATGGTCGGAGATCGCCTTGTGCTTGCGGGTAACGATCGCCTGCTCCATCGAGAAAATATTGTTCACAATACTTGCCAAGTCTCTGGTAGCGTGGTGCATCTTGCCATAGATACGAAATATGCAGGTTACATCATCGCTGCTGATGAAATTAAAGATGATGCAGTAAAAGCGATTCAAGATCTGCATCAAATCGGCATCAAGCGAGTGATTATGCTCTCTGGTGATAACGATGGTGTCGCTGCTGATATCGCTGGCAGATTAGGACTCGATTCCTACGTAGCAGAATTGTTGCCAGAAGGTAAAGTCACGGCTTTCGAGGAGATTCTCAGTAAATCAGGCAAAAAAGACAAAGTTATCTATGTTGGTGATGGCATCAATGATGCGCCAGTACTAGCCAGAGCGGATGTTGGTATGGCAATGGGTGGTTTGGGTTCCGATGCTGCGATCGAAACGGCAGATGTGGTGATTATGAATGATTCTCCTACCAAGATTGCCGAAGCAATTCAAATTGCTCGTAAAACCCACAGTATTGTCTGGCAAAATATCATCTTCGCATTGAGTATCAAAGCCGTATTCCTTGTGCTTGGTGCTTTCGGCGTAGCAACTATGTGGGAAGCTGTTTTTGCGGATGTCGGTGTGGCTTTAGCCGCGATCGCTAATGCGACTAGGGTTCTGAAATAGATTTCAAGTAGCCATGCGATGCGTAGAATAGAAAACTTATTCACCCTAGCTACATAGAAAAATATGGAAACCAAAACTCACTGGGAAAACGTTTACGAGACAAAAGCTTCTACAGAGGTAAGCTGGTTTCAGGAACATCCTGAAGTTTCGTTGCAGTTTATCGAGCGCTCCAATGTGGATAAATCAGGTCAAATTATCGATATTGGTGGTGGGGCTTCCACTCTAGCGGACAACTTATTGGTCAGGAATTATCAAAACATCACAGTTCTAGACATTTCGGCAGCAGCCCTTCAGGTAGCACGAGAACGGATTGGCTCTCAGTCAGAAGTTCTTAATTGGCTGGTAGCCGACATTACTCAAGTTCAACTGCCACATAATTTTTATGATGTCTGGCATGATCGTGCTGTTTTCCACTTTCTCACCAACGCCGCCGACCGTCAGAAATATGTAAAAGCTATCATGAATTCGGTTAAAACTGGTGGTCACGTTATTATTGCTACTTTCGGTATTGATGGGCCTTCGCGTTGTAGCGGATTAGAAATCGTTCGTTACAATCCGGATACCTTGCATAACGAGTTTGGGAATAACTTTGATTTAGTGCATTCCGTCAGTGAATCTCACGAAACGCCATTTGGAATAGAGCAAAAGTTCATATATTGCTATTTTCGCAAAGGTTAAAAAGCTTCGAAAATTGTCTATGTACCCAAATTCGATTTCCTCCACTCGTGCTTCACTACAGACCACTTTTAGTTTTAGTCGTTAAGTCGTTAATCTGACGATCGCCAATGCGACCAGAGTTTTGAAATAATCTTTAAATATTGAAAAAATTATGAACGAAAATATTCCTGAAGATTCAATCTCATCTACCGCTCAAAAAGTCAAAGAACTCCGTCAGCAACAGCTATCGCATACTTGGTTACAGCGATATTACCGCCCGATCATGGCTGCAATATCGACTCTGGGCTTAGTGATCACCGCTTATCTTACCTTTGTTAGTTTTTCCCAATCATCGGTAGCCTGCCCGACCAACGCCTGCGATATAGTGCTTACTTCTCCCTATGCCAAGATTTTCGGTTTGCCGCTATCGCTATTTGGCTGTTTGGGTTATGCCAGTATGATTGCTTTTGCGATCGCACCTTTATTAGTTAAGCAAGAACAAAAGGAACTTCGTACTAAGCTAGATAACTGGACAGGATTACTACTCTTTATGGGTGGTACTGCAATGATGATATTTAGTGGCTACTTGATTTATTTGTTAGTTACGGTAATTCAGGCTGCTTGTATTTACTGCATCGCTTCTGCGCTTCTATCTACCAGTCTATTTGTGTTATCGGTCATTGGTCGCAAATGGGAAGACATCGGAAAATTATTCTTCACAGGTGCGCTCATCGCCACTCTTACTATTGTTGGGTCATTCGCTATCTATGGAAGTGTGAATAAACCGATCGCAAGTGTAACTCTACCCATTGATGCCGCTACAGGAAAACAAATTGTCCAAACACCAACAGCAAGACCTAAAAAGGGAATAGGCTGGGAAGTTACGACAACTTCAGGTACTGCCGAAATTTCCCTAGCTAAGCATCTCAAACAAATCGGTGCAAAGATGTATGTTCTCTATACCTGTCCTCATTGCTACAAACAAAAGCAACTTTTTGGTAAAGAAGCTTTAGCCGAATTGAATTGGATTGAGTGCTTACCTGATGGTAAAAACTCTCAACCAAAACTCTGTGAAGCAGCTAAAATTGAGACAGTGCCTACATGGGACATTAATGGCAAGTTTTATTCGGGTGAGCAACCGCTTCAAAAGCTTGCTGATTTGTCAGGATATCAAGGCGATCATAACTTTCTTTATATGCTGCCTGATCATTAATCCTCAAAAATGCTGTAAACAACATTTTTGTTTTTGAATAGATTCTTGTTTCAACTTCACACAACATCATTTCTAATGCTTAACTTCTTACCATTTGCATTTGAGTTTACATCTCCAGGTCCGATCGCTTTTGGAATCGGATCACTTTCGATCCGTTGGTACGGAATGCTGATTGCCTCCTCAGTTGTTATCGGCACACTATTAGCCCAAAAACTTGCAAAAAAACGTGGTATTGATCCAGATATAGTCGGCAATCTCGTAATTTGGTTGGTGGTTGGTGCTATTCCCTGCGCCCGTCTATACTATGTTTTATTTGAATGGCAACGCTTCCAAAATCAACCTTGGTATAAGGCTTTTGCAATCTGGGAAGGCGGCATCGCGATTCATGGCGCAATCATTGGCGGTACTGTTGCCACAATTATTTTTTGTCAACGCCAAAAAATCTCAGCATGGTTAATGGCAGATATTATTATGCCTGCGCTGATTTTAGGACAAGCGATCGGGCGGTGGGGCAATTTCTTTAATTCTGAGGCTTTTGGTACACCCACCGATCTCCCTTGGAAATTATTTATTCCCGTTGATCGCCGTCCAGCCGAATTTGCAAGCGAGTCATACTTCCATCCCACATTTCTATATGAATCAGTCTGGAATATCGGTGTATTCGCGATCTTGGTGTTTCTATTCTTCAGATTTCCCAAAATCAGAACTGGGACGTTAACCATGACTTATGCGATCGCTTATAGTCTAGGGCGCTTTTGGATTGAAGGTTTGCGGACAGATAGCCTGATGTTTGGATCGCTTCGTACTGCCCAAATCATCAGTCTTGTGGCGATCTCATTGGGTGTTTTTGGTTTAGTTTGGCTATACGGGTTGCGGCGGCGTTTTCCTGACACGGTTTCTAAAAAAGGTAGTCGTGCATAGTAATTGACAAAGAACTACTCATCTATCATAAAAGTAGATTTCTGAAGCTGAGAATGATTATTAATTAGCTGACAAACTCAGATAGCAGTGGCAATCTGGTTTTTCGATCAGCGTTTCAACTAAAGAGTTTAATGCTGTAGCTGACAGTAGACCACCACCTAACGCGCTATCAATCGTGATAAATGGAATGTCAAGTTGCATGAGTGTACGCTTGGCGGCGGGCGCATGGCTAAAGCCAAGCGGCATTCCAATCACCAGTGAGGGGAGAAGTTTCTGATTAGAGATTGCCTCACACACTGCTAAAAGAATTGAAGGTGCATAACCAATAACCAATATACAACCTTCAGATAATTGCTGTAGACGCTCTTGCCACATAGCTTCTTGCCAGAATGCTTGCTCGGCTTCAGGTGCAGTGCTGATATGAGGATTATTAATTAAAGTCTCAACCACACAACCCAGATGCTTAAGTCTTGTTAGATCTAATGCGGTGCTGATAATAGGAACATCAGTCACAATTTGACAACCAGCTTTAAGAGCATTGCGTGCCGAGCCGATCGCATCTCTACTCAATCGTACAAACGATACTAAACTGACATCACCACAGGCAAGCACTAGTTTTGATAGCAAATCTACCTCAATTTCAGAACGGTCGGATAGATCTGGTAATAGTTGTTGTAAGGATTCTTGAAATGATTCGGGGTGAAAGCAAACATTTGCATCTAGACCCTGCCAGATCTTTTCAATATTTCCTAAGCCACTCTGTGTCTCTATTTCTAATAGCTTCAGTTGGGCGATCGCCTCAGCTTGTGCAATCTGACAGTTCCGATCTCGTCCTAGTAGACTCTCCAATGCAGATGCTGTTTGCCTTAGATGGACAATTTGCTGCATTACTCTTTGATACTGTTGCTGAAGTTGCATCATCAGACCTTGAGTAATTTCAGGATCGGGGGATGTGTCTAGTAATTGATGAATATGCGAAAGCTGGAAGCCCTGCTGTTTCAATGCCACAATCCGCCTAAGTCGTTGAACATCATGCTCTGCATAAAGTCGATAGTTACCAGACGATCTAATAGGCTGCGGCAATAGTCCTAAAAGATGGTAATGCCTCACCATACGCGGTGTAATGCCCCCGCCGACCTTCTCTGTCAGTTCTTTGATTGTTAGATGCTGAATTGCCATACTGCTATTTTATGCAATCACTTGACCTTAACATTAATGTCAAGGTTTAGAGTAAGAAAATTCCTATTGCAATCAAATTAGATGTCTCCCAAGATTCATTTTCCAAACTTTCCTGCACTATTTAAAAATCATCCCGATGCTATTGCGGCAGCTTTCTGCGCTCTCCTTGTTTTACTAGGCTGGTTAGCACTAAATGCAGGTTGGATTGGACTGGCTTTACTAATTTTGCCTATAGCTTATGTTGTCGGTGGGTTTGAGAGTGCGCGAGATGGATTAACTACGCTATGGAAAGAAAGAGAACTAGATGTTGATTTACTGATGATTGTGGCTGCCTTGGGTGCGGCAACACTTGGTTTATGGCAACGGGACTACTACCAGATTATTGATGGTGCAGTTCTAATTCTAATTTTTGCTGTTAGCGGTGCACTAGAAGGATACGCTATGCAGCGAACTGAGCGCAGTATTCGCGGGCTAATGAGTTTGACCTCAGATACGGCGAGAGTTATGCAGCTTGGTATTGAGCAAATCGTGCCGATCTCAGAGCTAAAAATTGGCGATCTAGTAATTCTCAAACCAGGAGAGTTAGTACCCACTGACGGTTTAGTGATTGAAGGATTTAGCACGCTCAATCAAGCCTCGATTACAGGCGAATCTATGCCTGTTGAAAAAACAGTGGGTGATGAAGTTTTCGCAGGTACAATCAATTGCTACGGAGCTTTAAGGATTGAAATCCATCAGCCGCCAGAAAGTAGTTTAATTCAGCGAGTAATTCGCTTAGTAGAACAAGCTCAGACTGAAAGTCCTCCATCTCAGCAACTAATCGAAAAGTTTGAGCGGAGCTATGCTAAAGCAATCGTGATTGTAGGAGTTTTATTAGCGACATTACCGCCTTTTGTTTTGGGCTGGGATTGGTCAATTACGATCTATCGAGCACTGATCTTTTTGGTGGTGGCTTCTCCCTGTGCATTGATGGCAGCGATTATGCCGACTTTATTATCGGGAATTGCTAATGGGGCAAGGCAAGGCATTCTGTTTAAGAGTGGAGCCACTCTGGAATTAATGGGACGTGTAAAAGCGATCGCCTTTGACAAAACTGGAACCCTAACAATTGGGAAACCTAAAGTTGTCCAGATCGTAACGGCAGAAACATCAGAAGAAGTATTACTAGAAGTTGCAGCAGCCTTAGAGAGTCTTTCAGAACATCCTATTGGTATAGCAATCGTACAAGCAGCTAAAGAAAAGGGCTTACAATGGCGTGAAGGGCTAAACGTTCAAGCTCATGCTGGTCAAGGCATTACTGGAGAAATTGAGGATCGAATAGCCGTAGTTGGCAATGGTATCTTTGTCCAGAAGTTGATGAAGTCTGATGCAATTGAACTAGAGCAACATTGTTATAAATTGGAAAAGGAAGGCAAAACAGTTATTTGGGTTGGTTATGCTGGCTCTGTTCTCGGAATTATTGCCGTTGCTGATACAGTTAGACCAGGAGCATCTCAGGCGATCGCGCATCTTAGACACTTAGGAATTAGGCAAATTGTAATGTTGACAGGTGACAATCAGCGCACGGCGCAGAGTATTGCTCAAAATTTAGGAATCGATCTGGTATACGCCGATCTTCTACCTGAGGATAAGGTGTATGTAGTACAACAACTCCAAAAGCAATATCAAACTGTGGCTATGGTTGGTGATGGGATTAATGATGCTCCTGCTCTAGCTCAAGCATCGGTGGGAATTGCTATGGGAGTAACTGGCAGTGATGTTGCTCTTGAAACTGCCGATGTCGTGTTAATGGCTGACCGATTGGAAAAACTTGCCTCTGCTATTGAATTAGGAAGACGGTCTCAAGTCATTGTGAAGCAAAATATTATATTCGCACTTAGCTTCGTTGCTGTACTAGTAATTGCAAACTTTGTAGGAGGGATTACTCTACCAATCGGTGTTATTGGGCATGAAGGATCTACAGTCTTGGTAACACTTAGTGGACTACGATTACTGCGTAACAGATAAAACTTACAGCCTCATTATGCTACTGAACTAGCGATAAATTAATGAAAGGGTAAGTGAATCATGAATAAACTACCTTTACTGAGATCGCTTTTGACAGTGATCTGACCTTGGTGATGATGCACTATCGCCTGTGCGATCGCCAAGCCTAAACCCGTCCCTCCCGTTTTGCGAGAGCGATCGCCATCAACTCGATAAAAGCGATCAAAAATTCGATTTTGCTCAGCCTTAGGAATGCCAATCCCTTTATCTTTCACGGCGATAACAGCATTGTGGTCTTGGACTTCTAAACTGATATGCACAGATCCTTGAGCAGGACTGTACTGAATTGCATTAGCAATGAGATTTGATACCAGTCGATAAAGTTGTGATTCATTACCAAGTACATAGATTTCTGTAGAAGGAACTTGACTAGTTAAGTGAATATCCGATGCAGTGGCAAGTTCTGACATTTCTTCGGTCAAGTCGCTGACTAAATCATTTAAACAGCAGGATTGAAATTTTTTTGGAGATGAATTTTGCTCAAGACTAGACAGCAGCAGTAGGTCAGCAATTAAATTACTCAAGCGCCTTCCCTGCTTTTCTACTTTATAGAGCATAGTTTGCGTATCTTCGAGATTAGCTTGTGGTACTCGTAAGATTGCTTCGACAGTAGCTAGGAGACTGGCTAGAGGAGATCGCAATTCATGGGCAGCATTGGCGGTGAACTGTTGCTGTTGTTGATAGGATTTGTAAATCGGTTGCATTGCTAGTTTAGATAGCCACCAACTAGAAATAGCGATTAAAATCAAAGTGATCGGCAATCCAATCGCCAAAATTATTTTGATTCGCGTTACTTCTGCATCAAAGGGTTCTAAGGTGCGCCCAATTTGCAAATAGCCCCAAGAAGTTTTGACTTTATGTTGCTGTCTCTGATGACTCTTGGCATCATCGCTATGGAGAATAATCGTGAACTGATGATAACGGATTCCATTAGCACTTTGAAAAGTTTGCCAAGGCTGATCAGATAAACTTGAAGGTAATTCTTTAAGTATTTGACTGGGTGAAAAGGCGATCAGTTTACCTTGATAATTGAAGAGACGGATGTAATATGTACTGCGATCGCTAATGCCAGTAGTATGCCGTTGAATTAGAGTAGGACTGACATTACAAGGCTGGTCTACTAAACAGAGTTCTGGCAAAATCCGCCGTAAAATTGCGGTTGGTTCTTCAGAAGCAGGTAACATCGGTTCTAAACTATCGTGCAAAGTCCCTGCGATCGATTCCATTTCCCGTTCCATCGCTTCCCAATTGGATTGAATGAGAAAGCGATACATACTAAATCCCGACAAACTCAAAATCACTGCCATCACCCCCGCATACCAAAGTGCGAGACGAGTACGGCTACGGCGAAATAATAGATGGGTGTTCATGGCTGCGTGTTAAACCGATAGCCTTGACTGGGAATCGTTTCAATCGGACACTCACAGCCATAGCTTGATAATTTACGACGTAATAAACGCATTTGCGCTGCAACTACATTGCTGATTGGCTCTTCATTGAGATCCCAAAGTTGATTGCGAATTTTGCTGCCTGAAATAATGCGATCAGCATTTTGCATGAGGTAAGTGAGAATCTGAAACTCTTTTGTTGTTAAGGGAATTACCTGTGATACTTGATCAGATTCCGTCACTAATAGTGCGTTATTGGCATAATCCAGAGAAAATTTGCCGATGGTGAGAATTTGTGGTTGCAAATTTGGCGATCGCCTTTGCAATGCGCGTAACCTTGCTAAAAGTTCTTCCATCACAAACGGTTTAACCAAATAGTCATCAGCTCCTGAATCTAGCCCTGCGATCCGATTTTCGGGCTGTCCTAGAGCCGTGAGCATGAGTACGGGCAATGGATTTTGTTGCGATCGCAGTTTTTTACATAGCTCAAGCCCCGATAGTTTGGGCAGGAGCAAATCAAAAATTGCCACAGAATAGTCTGTCCATTGATTTTCGAGATAGTACCAAGCCTGAGCGCCATCAGTTACCCAATCCACTACATACTTTTCACAAATTAAAACCTGCTTAATCGCTGTTCCTAAGTCTATTTCGTCTTCTACAAGCAAAATTCGCATGGATCTAAGTAAATTAATCACGAGCTTGATTGTAGCGAAACAATTTGCGTTTCACCTCGATTTCATCGCACCTCTGGCAAGCTACTTAAGAATTTATTCAGCCCTATGCCATTGTGAGGATATCCTATGAAAAAATTGCCATTAGTTAGTGCTGTCCTAGCAGCAATTTTAGCTGTCGCCAGCCCTGTATTTGCCCATGTCGGACATGGAGATGAATTTCAGTCTAAAGGCAAGATTCAGCGCGTGCAGATAAATTCCGAAACCGATCAACAGTTTGGGATTATTGTTACACCGATCGCTCAAACTGCAAAAAGTGCCGCAGGGGTGATGGTTCCAGTAACATCTTTGGTTGAGGCTGATGGTAAACAACTTGTATTTGTGCAGTACAAAAACTTCTATGAGCCAGTGGAAGTCAAGACTGGTAAGACTCAGGGAGAAAATATTGAAGTTATTGATGGTCTATCAGTAGGCGAAAAACTGGTGACTCAGGGTAGTTTGTCTCTCTATGCCCAATCTCGCAAGACTCAGAAAGCCGATCCAGTAGCTAGTCCCAGTACGGTCGCTAGTCCTAATGCAGTTGCAACCGCGATCGCCACTCCCCAAAGTACAGCAGAACATAATCAAGCCCACATTAAAGGAATTGCTCACAGCGATCAAGGTGTATTGTCGCAAGAAAGCAACTTGCTAGTTGGTGGTGTAGTTGTTGGCGGTAGTGCATTGGCATTGATCGGTGGTGGAATTTTTCTACTCAAAAATCGTCAAAGCGGCCGCAAAAAACTAAAGCTTAACTCTCGTTCCAAAGATCAAGGAGACGTTTAAGCTCGATGTCTAACTCAATTTTGAACCAGATTCTTAAAGGCTCAATCGTGCAGCGATGGCTGATTGTCGTTTGTGCGATTTTAATCACCTTGTGGGGAGTCTTTACTGTGACGCAGATGCCTCTGGATGTATTTCCTGAATTTGCACCACCTCAAGTCGATATTCACACTGAAGCTTCTGGGCTTGCGCCCGATGAAGTGGAGTCACAAATTACAATCCCGATTGAAAGTGCGGTTAATGGCTTGCCAGGGGTAACGATTGTGCGATCGTCCTCTAAGGTGGGGCTGTCGATGGTGAATGTGGTATTTGATCAAAATGCTGATATTTACCGAGCAAGACAATCGGTTACAGAGCGACTTCAGCAGGTGACAAATCAGCTTCCTGAAGGGGTACATCCGCCAGAAATTTCGCCTTTAGTTTCGCCACTGGGAACTATTTTGCAATATGCCTTTACGGTGAATGGTCAGGGCAGAACTTCGCTAATGGATCTGCGCCAGTTGGTTGAGGGGAATCTGAGAAACCAGATTTTATCCGTCCCAGGGGTGACTCAGGTGACAATTTATGGTGGTGATGAACGTCAGAATCAGGTGCTAGTCAATCCTGCCAAATTGCGATCGCTGAATGTTTCTCTGACTGAAGTTACTGATGCAGCTAGAGGCGCAAATTCTAACGCACCTGCTGGCTTCCAGATTGGTGGTGGTCAGGAATTATTGGTACGCGGTATTGGCAAAGTCAAATCAATTCAAGACTTACAGCAATCAGTAGTCAAGGTTGATAATGGCAAACCAATTCTGCTGAGAGATGTCGCGGAGATAAAAACGGGAAAAGCTTTAAAGCGTGGCGATGGCAGCTTTAACGGTAAACCTGCGGTGGTGCTGATGATTAACAAGCAGCCTGATGTGGATACGCCCACTGTCACCAAGGATGTAGAAGCGGTAATGCAGTCTTTGCAAACGACATTTCCTGCCGATGTGCAAGTCGCTCGCACCTTCCGCCAAGCTAACTTTATAGATGCGGCAATTAAAAATGTAAGTACTTCGCTCATAGAAGGCATTGTGATTGTATCGGTGATCATGCTGCTGTTTTTGATGAACTGGCGTACTACTGTAATTACACTAACGGCGATTCCGTTATCATTATTGGTTGGATTGCTATTTATGAAAGCGTTAGGCTTGGGCATCAATACCATGACCTTAGGGGGATTAGTTGTTGCTCTGGGGGCTTTTGTTGATGACTCGATCGTTTATATGGAGAATTGCTATCGCGGACTCCGAACCAATCAAGCTCAAAGCACTCCCAAACATTCTTTTCAGGTAATCTTTGATGCCTTTGTGGAAGTAAGGATGGCAGTGATCTTCTCAACGGTGATCATCATTGTTGTATTTGCACCAATTTTTAGCTTGACTGGAGTAGAAGGGCGGATTTTTGCACCATTGGGGCTTGCCTATTTGTTGTCAATATGTGCCTCTCTATTTGTGGCAATGACTTTAACTCCCGCTTTGTGCGCTATTCTCCTCGCAAATCACACTCTACCTCAAGAAAATACATTTGCATCACGCTGGGCAGAACGCTTATATCGTCCATTTTTAAGTTTGTCGATGCGATCGCCGATGATTATTCTCGGTTTCGCCCTTGCCGCCCTAGTTGCAACGAGCGTGATTGTTCCCTCCCTCGGACGAGTTTTTCTGCCCGAATTTCGAGAAAAGTCTATGGTTAACTCGATGGTACTTTTCCCTGGAGTATCCCTAGATATGACCAATCGCGCAGGGATGGCACTATCCAACTCGCTCAAGGGCAATCCACTATACGAGTGGGTGCAAGTGAGAGCAGGACGCGCCCCTGGGGATGCAGATGGTGCAGGCGTAAGCATGGCTCATGTGGATGTGGAATTAAGCGATGCTGCCCTGAAAAATCGGGAAGAAAGCATCAAGCAATTGCGGGAAGCCTTCAATAAATTACCGGGGGTAGCTCCGAATATTGGTGGATTTATTTCGCACCGTATGGATGAAGTGCTATCGGGTGTCAGAAGTGCGATCGCGATCAAAATCTATGGCTCTGACCTCGCTCAACTGCGAACCATTGGTGAACAAGTACGCGATGCGATCGAGCCTGTTGCTGGGCTTGTGGATTTGCAACTAGAACCGCAATTACCAATCCGTCAAGTCCAGATTCAATACAACCGCACGGCGGCGGCAACCTATGGATTGAGTATGGAACAGATATCCAATGTTGTCGAAACTGCTCTGAATGGTCGCGTCGTTTCGCAACTATCAGAAAATCAGCAGCTAGTTGATACTTTAGTCCTATTACAAGAATCATCTCGTAATAGCCTCGATGATATTCGCGCCATCCCTCTGATCGCCCCGACAGGGCAACAGATATCCCTCGGTGAAGTTGCTCAGATTAGTTACGGTATGGGCGCAAATGTGATCAATCGAGAAGATGTCTCACGGCTAATCGTGGTTTCCACCAACGTTGCTGGTCGCGATCTCAACAACGTTGTCAAAGACATTCAAGCTCAGATTCAGCAAAAAGTAAAACTGCCCAACGGTTACTTTATCCAATATGGCGGACAGTTTGAATCAGAGGAGCGAGCTACTAATAACCTGTTAGTGTTCAGTATTCTCGCCGCGATCGTGATTTTCATATTGATGTACTTTTCGGTGAAATCTATCCCTGCTGCGATCGCCATCATGATCAACTTACCTCTAGCTTTAGTCGGTGGGATTATTTCCATCGCGCTTACTGGTGGTGTGATTTCCATTGCCTCCCTTATCGGTTTTATTACCCTGTTTGGAGTTGCTGTTCGTAATGGCTTGTTGCTAGTTGATAACTACAACAGCAAGTTCGCGCAAGGAATGCCACTTAAAGGGGTGATTATGAAAGGTTCTTTGGAGCGAATCGATGCCATCCTAATGACCGCACTTACCTCGGCATTAGGAACGCTACCCTTGGTACTCTCTAAAGAAGCAGGAAATGAAATTCTTCAACCCTTAGCGATCGTGGTTTTCGGTGGTCTATTTACCTCTACAGCCCTAACTTTGTTGGTGATTCCTGCCATCTATGCCAAGTTTGGTAAGTGGTTAGTTCCCAAACAAAAACTTGTCACCCTTGAGAAGCAATTCGAGGTGAATGAGAACCCACAAGTATTAGTTAAATCATAGCCATAAAGACTTTAAGAACTAGACTAAGGAACAAATTCGCCTTAATTTAGTTCTTAAAGTCAAAATTTTTTAATTTTAAGATTCTATTGCGACTGTTTAAAAATTATCTCTATGTTCTTTTATCGTTCAAAACAAAAACATAATAAGGATGGCGAAGATAAGGTATACAGTAGAAAGCAAAAGATTTGGGACATCGCTTCAATTCTGAGCCTATTTGCCTTACTCTGGTTTCTCCAAAATGCCCAGAACGTCATAAGACACGTTAACTATCTGAAAGTATCTGAAGATGTGCCACCACTAGCTATGTCTAATGGCGATCCCTATATTCGAGCTTTGATGAGAACTATTTCTGCAAGCGAGTCCAGTGGTAAGAACTCCTATGCGCTTTTATATGGTGGAGATCATGTTCACGATCTAAGTCAACATCCTAATCAATGCATTCCGATTAAAACTGACGTAAATAAAGGAAAATGCTCCACCGCCTCTGGGAGGTATCAATTTCTTACCTCTACTTGGATCGAAAAAGCTTCTAAATATCATCCCAATCCATCTGAAACCATAGATGGCATAACCTATAGTTTTGAGCCTGAGTACCAAGATATCGTTGTCTATCGATGGCTCAAAGATCATCATCAATGGAATGTGGATATTTTAACTTTGCTCAAAAAAGATCGGGTTGAAGATGCGTTAATTGAGTTATCTGATGTTTGGACTAGTCTAGGCAGTGGGCTTGAAGATAATTTGATGACACCTTTTTTACCCAAGCTTTATCGTAAATTTTTAGCTGAAGAACTTGCCTCTACGAGTAAAATAAGTGGATCTCAAATGATTAACAAAATTGAGTCTTTCTAAACCTAAGAACTATCGATACCTATTTTAGCCAAACAAAAATGCCACAGGTTCCCTCACCATTACGATGCCTCAATAATTCAACTTTTGCCAGACTCTATACTGCTCAGACTATCAGCTTATTTGGTGATGCTCTAACGTGGTTAGGATTGGCTTTACTAGCTTTTGAACTAGCAGGAAAAGATAGTGCTGTAGTGCTTTCTGTAGCTTTGACCTTGCGTGTAACAGCTTTTGTAATCCTCTCTCCCATTGCAGGTGCGATCGCCGATCGCCTAGATCGCAAACTAATTCTCGTCATAACCCATATTGCGCGAATGGTGATTGTGGGAATCATGCCCTTTGTAAATGCAGTTTGGCAGATTTATGTTCTAGTCTTTGCCCTTAATGTATTCAATGCTTTTTTTACGCCAACTTATCAAGCCACGATTCCCTTAGTCACAGGTAAAGCTGAATATGCTCAGGCGATCGCCCTTTCTGCTGCTACTTATCAATTATTAGGCGTTTTAGGCCCTGGCATTGCTGGCAGTGTATCGGCATGGATTGGCGCAAGACAGATATTTTTTCTGGATGCAATTTCTTTCTTTCTCGCCGCAATTCTGATTTTCACACTTCCAAATCAACTGAGAGTAGAGCGAAATGAGAACTCAGAAAAATCGACAAAAGGAACGATCGTTACAATTATTGGTGATGTTAAAGAAGGAACCACACGTTTATTTGCTAATGCTTTTATTCGCTATGCTCTGATGCTCCAATTTGTAGCATCAATCGCAGGAGCGCAGATTTTAGTTAATACCGTAGGCTACATAAAAGGAACTCTCAAACTAAGCAGTTTAGAATATGGCTGGGTAATGGCTGCTTTTGGCATTGGCGCAACTATAGCGGCGGTAACTGTAGGAGCAATTAACCAGAAATGGGAACGTACAGTTCTGGTTTTGTTTGGTGCAATTATAATTACTCTCGCAATTCTACCCGCTAATTATGTCGGTTTAGTGCCATTGATATTTCTTTGGGCGATCGCAGGAATGGGACAGGTTTTTGTAAATCTACCGACTCAGACTCTCATCGCTGATCAGATTCCTGCAAACCTTCAAGGGCGAGTTTATGGCGCACATTTTGCTTGGAGCCATCTATGGTGGGCAATCGCCTATCCCATTGCAGGTTGGCTAGGAAGTCAGGGCAATACGTCATTTCTTTACGGAAGCTTGATCGGTTTTGCCCTTCTGTCAGTGGTTCAGATATTGTTATCTCCTAAAACCCATGAACATCAACATGAATATCTCTGGCATGAACACAAACATACTCACGATCCACATCATGAACATGATCATCCTGAAGATATGTTACTAACCGAACCACATACTCATACTCATGAGCATTCGCCAACCAAACATCGTCATGCTCACTACACTGATATTCATCATCTACATAGCCATTAGTAGGTTTGATCATCTAATTGCATCAAAAATTAGAAAGGTTTTTGGATAGTTTTAATGTCATTCTTACAATCGCTATTCTATTTTTTGATAGCTGGTCTATGTGAAATTGGTGGTGGCTACTCAATTTGGCTATGGTTAAAAGAAGGTAAAAGCATTTGGTTAGGAGCTTTGGGCATTTTGTTGCTGGTCATTTATTGTGTAATCCCAACTCTACAACCATCAAACTTTGGGCGCGTCTATGCTGCCTATGGAGGTATATTCATCGTTCTATCCTTACTTTGGGGATGGCAAGTGGATAAAGTTGTGCCAGATAAGTTTGATATGCTAGGCGGCTGGATTGCACTTATGGGAGTTTTGGTAATCATGTATGCACCTAGAAAATAGTGGCGCAATAGTAAATTTATCTATAGCAATTCTGGATGTATTCATGGGATTATGAAACGATTATGAAAATATCTTAGTAATATTTCTATGACTATTCGCAAACCTAGCTTGTCTGAAGTCCAACGTACAATCGCTATTCCCAAGACTGGTAATTTCTGGCGCAAGATGCTTGCTTATGCAGGACCAGGATATTTAGTTTCAGTGGGATACATGGACCCAGGCAATTGGGCAACCGATCTTGCAGGTGGTTCTAAGTTTGGCTATGCCCTCTTAAGTGTCATTTTGATCTCAAACTTAATGGCAATCTTGTTGCAATCTTTGTGTGTGCGTTTGGGTGTAGCTACTGGGCGAGATTTAGCCCAGTTGTGCCGAGATCGCTTTCGTCCTAGAGTTAATTTCTGTCTATGGGTACTGTGTGAGATTGCGATCGCTGCTTGTGATTTAGCAGAGTTACTAGGAAGTGCGATCGCTCTTCAATTGTTATTTGGTTTACCTTTGGTGTGGGGAGTATGTATCACCGCCTTAGATGTAATCGTTCTGTTAATGCTGCAACATAAAGGATTTCGTTATGTCGAAGCTTTAGTAATTATGCTGATAGCTACAATTGGGGTTTGCTTTGCCACCGAGATTCTATTTGCCAAACCAGATGTAGGCGGTATTCTATGGGGATATATGCCGAAATTAGAGATTTTACAGAATCCTGAAATGCTTTACATTGCGATCGGCATTTTAGGTGCAACCGTTATGCCACACAACCTCTATCTGCATTCAGCAATTGTGCAAACCCGTGCTTGGGAAGAAACTCCTAAAAAGAAATGGGAAGCAATCAAATTTGGCACGATTGATTCCACTGTGGCTCTCTCTTTTGCTTTGTTTATCAACTCCGCAATTTTAATCGTCGCTGCTGCCACATTCCATTTTTCAGGCTATCAGAAAGTTGCTGAAATTCAAGAAGCTTACCAATTGCTCTCACCGCTACTAGGTGTCAGTGCTGCTAGTGCTATTTTTGGTTTAGCTCTGCTTGCCTCTGGGCAAAGTTCTACTTTGACCGCTACCATAGCAGGACAGATTGTTATGGAAGGTTTCTTGGATTTGCATTTGCCTCCTTGGTTACGCCGATTGGCAACAAGACTTCTGGCAGTGATTCCTGCCCTAATTGCAATTATATTTTTTGGTGAGCGTAGCACCAGTAGCCTGATTGTTCTCAGTCAAGTAACTTTAAGTTTGCAACTGCCCTTTGCAGTGATTCCTTTGGTAATGTTTACTAGCGATCACTCCTTAATGGGTGAATTTGCTAATCCTAAATGGTTAAAAGGTTTAGCATGGCTGGTTTCCGCTATCATCATTGGGCTTAATATTTGGCTATTGCTCCAAACATTTTTGACGTGGATATCTTAAGCTTAATTAGATTCACCAATTACTCGTTAGAATTTCGTGATCATTCAGACTTTTTGAGTCAAAAAGCAATAATTAAACTCATAATCAAATCTCTAACTCAATATTTAACAACAGTAGCTTTATCTCTCAAGGCGATCGCTTGTACTTAAAGGCTCACTCAAAATCACCATTTTTGTACCTGATCGCCTTCCTAGCCAAAACGAAGCCGCAACAATCCCACCGCCGCCAATACCTCCTGCTAAGATAATTGCCCACCAAGCAATCTGTCCATTTGCAGAATTAGGTGCAGATATTACAGCATCTACTTTCTCATCTTTAGGTTTACTGTCACCACGTAGAGATTGGGCGTATAGTTGACTAGCGCGTTGAGTAACAATGCGATCGCCTTCAAACAATCCACTTGTAACTTCCACTAACTCCCCCGAAGTCCTTCCCAAAGTCACATCAACGGGCTGATAAGACTTACCATTTTGGACAAATACTAACTGCTTGCCATTTGCTTCTACTACTGACGCAGCAGGAATCGCTAAGGTTGGTACAGAAACACTATCTGTGAGGATTTCGATATTGGTAAACATCCCTGCCTTTAACTGTCCCTTCACATTGCCAATCTCAGCTTTCACTGGAACAATACGGCTTTGTCCTTCTACGGTAGTACCAATCACTGTCACCTTGCCTTGAAAAACTGTAGTCGAGGGCTGTCCTGCAATTTTCACCTGTACGGGTTGACCAATACGGATTTTATTTATATCTTTTTCGTAAATGTTGGCAGTAGCAAGAACCCTTTCATCATTGACGATGGTCATTAAAGGCTTGCCTGCTGCATCAACTGATTCTCCAATCGTCGCTTCGCGATCGCTGACAACTCCATCAATTGGTGCAGATATCGTAATCGTGCCATTAGAGTTTGCACTAGCCTCTAACTGATTCAAACGCGCCGAGTAAGCTGCTGTACTGAGATCGACTCTAATCGAAGATACTTGTACATCAGCTTCTGCTCTTTCTAGTTGTGCTTGTGCTTCTAGCAAAGGTAAGCGACTTTCCGCCTTAGTTAATGCGGCTCTTGCAGCAGCAAATTTTGCTTCTGACTCTTGTAACTGTCGTCTGGCGATCGCACCTTTCTCTAATAATTCCTTATCGCGCTCATAACGTTCTTTGTCTAGATTTAATTCAGTCTGAGCCTGACGGATATCTGATTCAACAAGTAGCTTCTGACGTTCGAGATTTTGTCGGGCTAAACGTAAATTTGATTCAGAAGTTAGCACATTTCCACTTGCATCTGCTTTTTTCTCCAGCGCACTAACTCGTAAATCTGCTAGTTCTGGGCTAGATAGAATAGCAACAGGTTGACCTGCTTGAACTAAAGCCCCTGGCTCTACTAGCAAATCAACAATTGTTCCTTTGATCGGAGTAGTCACTTTTACTTGTTGGTTCGGTAAAGTCTCAATCTGCCCTGTGGTTTGAATACCAAATTTTAGGGGCTGTTGCTTTACAGTTTCTACTTTAATTCCAAGAGATTTAGCAACTTCATCCTCTACAGTTATTCCCGTAATCTGAGTTGTGTTATTTCCCTTAAATTCATCTCCATGTCCAGCATGAGCCAATGCGATCGCAGGATTAGATAGCAAAATCAAACTAAGAAGGACTTTAACAATGGGAGTGCGAAGTTTTGGGGATATGCTCATTTGCTTAATCTAATTTTTACACTCAAAATTTATCGCAGTTGCTTTTGTACCAAGCATCTCACAACAAAATGAAATAGGTATGAAATCTTAATGTTTCATTTTTGCCAAATGTAAAACGACAACAGCAAAGCTGTTGTCGTTTTACCTCCCAATTTGGTGTGAGATAATCTTTTACTTACCGTAGGTTTGAATGCGAACAAGTCCAAGTGGAATATCTGCATCTAAATTTGCGAATTTTGCAGAAACAGGAATTAGATGGATCAAGCCTTTTTGATTTCCAGCAACTAATATATCACGCATATAAAAGTTTAGAGTTGTACCAGTATCGATTGGCTGAGCAAAAGAGACTGTAGCTTTGTTACCCTGTGGCGTGATGGTTGCTCCTATAGAACGATTGAGTTGATCGACTACATTAATAGTCCCGCCAACCTTAATCCCTTCAGGTAAGTCAATGGTAACACTCGAAAGGGTATGTCCTTGGACATGAACTTGAAAGAAATAGGTGGGTGCTGATGCGCTCTTGTTATTGGGTATTGCTCCAGTTGCATCAATGTGTGGTGCGGATAAATTGGGCAAAGATGGAGTGGCGAGTGTGGCGGACACAGATGCAAATGTTGCTGCTAATAGTGTGCCGAGAAACATTAATTTTTTCATGATTGACTCTTTAATTCAAATTCAAACGCTGACATTTCAACTATGACGGATTGTTATGAAATGAAGATGAAATGTCCTAACAAAAAATAGAAGGAATCTCAATTGTGAATGTACTACCTTCTGCAAACTCACTTTTGACTTGAATATTTCCCCCATGAGCTTTAGCGATCGCCATTGCGATCGCCAGTCCTAGTCCCGATCCACCTTTTTTGCGAGAGCGATCGCTACTTACTCGATAGAAGCGATCGAAGATGTTGGGTAAATCAGTGGAACTTATACCAATTCCATTATCCTGAATTTGGATGATCGCATGGTGTTCGATTTGCTCAAGAGATATTTCAACTTTGCCTTGCTCAAGAGTGTAATGAATCGCATTGATCAGAATATTGAGAATTAGTCGATAGAGTTGATCTTCGTTACCATTGACATAAATTGCAGATTCATTATCAATTTTCAGCTTTAGATCGATATCCGACTGAATAGCAAGTGCCGAAACTTCTTCAACTAAATCACTGACAATTTCATTCAAACAGCAAACCTGCTTTTGTAAAGCAATTAGTTGTAAATCCATCCTCGAAAGCAGAAGTAAATCTTGCACCAGTTCTGAAAGGCGCACTGTTTGGCGATTGATTGTTTGTAAAATATCTCTTGACTCTAGTTCGGAAATTGCATCACTACTAAGAGTAGATTCAACTGTAGCTCGAATTGCTGCAAGCGGAGTCCGCAGTTCATGGGCAGCATCAGCCGTAAATTGCTGGATTTGTCGATAAGAAGAATAAACTGGTTTCATCGCTATACCCGCTAAATACCAACTTGCAATGCTCACAATCAAAAAAGCGATCGGTAAGCTCACGATCAATATCAATTTTGATTGTTCGAGATGATGATCATAGTCAGCAAGCGATCGCCCTACTTGTAGATATCCCCATGACTTTCCACTGTTGTTTTTAAGTAAAAGCGAGATTTGATGATAGCGATTTCCCTTGCGATCCTCAATTGTTTGCCAAGTCTCTTGTGAAGTTCGAGGGACAACTCCAATGGGTGGTTTTCCGACTGTGGCAATCAAGGTTCCAGAATGAGTCAGAAATAATGCATAGAAGCTATCTTGTTGGATTGCACCCATAATATGTCTTGCAGAAGATTCTTGCTCACATTTCTCGCCGATGACGCAAAGATTAGGAAGAATTTGCTGGACGCTGGGAGAAATGCGATCGCTTTCTATTAGCAAAGGTTCTAAACTATCATGCAATGTCCCAGCTACGGACTCTAACTCGCGATCGACTGCTTGCCAATGAGCATGAGCCATCACCTGATAAATACCGACTCCTGATAGAGTCAAAATGATTCCCATCACTCCTGCATACCAACCTGCAAGATGTAAACGCGCTCCAAAAAAGATTTTATTGTGATTCATGAATTCAAGCGATATCCCCAACCATAGATTGTCTCAATCCCGATATCACAACTATATTCTGCTAATTTCTTTCTTAATAGACGAATCTGTGCTGCTACGACATTACTAGCAGGTTCGGATTGAAATTCCCATAGCCGATTCATAATCTGGTCACGGGTAAGAATCTGATTAGGATGCTGCATAAAGTATTCTAATAATTGAAATTCTTTAGTTGTAAGCATCAGACCTTCAGGGATCTCACTTTGATTAGCGATCGCAATTGTTGACTTCCCATAATCAAGAATCAAATTCCCCACCTGTAAGATTTGTGACTGAACTTGAGTCGGTCTCCGTAGCAACGCTCTCAGCCGCGCCATCAGTTCAACCATACCAAACGGCTTAACGAGGTAATCATCCGCCCCTGAATCCAAACCCATCACGCGATCTTCCATCTGATCTTTCGCGGTCAACATTAAAACTGGTAGTGAATTACCCTGCGCTCTCAAGCGCTTACATATTTCCAGCCCTGATAAACTTGGCAACATCCAATCTACAATTGCTAACACATAATCTACTTCAGGACTTGAAAGATATCTCCATGCTTCCGTACCATCCTGTACCCAATCAACAACATATTTTTCTTGCTTCAAGCTCCGTTGTAGAGCCTTACCAAGATCCTCTTCATCTTCAACTAGCAAAATTCTCATATGATTTTTAATTTTTAGAATGAGTAGATCTTCGTTCTAACCATCCTAAAACCCTAAATTTATACTGATGTCAAATAAGTCATACTGATATTAAAGCTAATGCAAACACGCTCTTCATCGCTGAGATTTGGTTCTACACCATGATTTAACCAACTTGGAAAAATTATCATCTTACCTTCTGTTGCTTTATAAGTAATTTTTTGGAGCGTCCAAGGAGTCAGTTCGGTAAGTGCTGGCATAAACATATGAGCAACATCACGAGAATCTTTAAAGAAAATACCGCCGCAGTTTTCGGCAGCTTTCACATAATAGACTCCACTAAGTACTGAGTTAGGGTGATTGTGTACAAAATTAAAGGCAAACTTTGGATTTACAACTGCCCAACAATTCCCAAGGATCATTGTGAACCTTTTCAAGTCAAAGCCAATTTCTTCTCCAGACTCTAGTGCATTAGTTACGATGATCTGGGCAATATCTTGAAATTCTGGACGTTGATGTAAATAGTCTTTGCTATGCCATCCTATTCCATTTGACCAACTGACACCTTGATTGTCTTTTTGCTTTTCAACATAAATTGCCTGAAGTAATTTTTTGTTTAACTGCTCATAATTTGGAATATCAAAGTGCCAAATCGGAGTAGGAAACCAGTCATCTCTCTGCGTTGTCATTGTTTATACAAGTCTCACATTCATTCGTATTTATATACCTTACGTGTGATTGATAGCTTTTCTAATATGGGTCTTAAATTAATGATTGTATTCTAGATCAAGAAAATGAAATCAGGATGAAATTCAATATTATGCAGTTTCACATATATAAAGTTGTGGCTCAAGCATAAAGCTAACAGTATCTGTCAAAAAACTAATTACAGCAGTAAGCAAAACATTGGTTGGCAATCAATCCAATGCAATAAGCAAAATTAATTTTCATCATGAGATGATAAATTACATTTCAGGATCGAGATACAAGTAATCACCCACAAAAATCCGACCAAATAACCTGCAATCACATCTGTCAACCAGTGAACTCCCAAATATAGACGGCTTAAGCCAATCAATAAAATTAATCCAGTCATTACAGTATAAATTAATCGAGAAGATTGAGGGAATTCCGTTGCTAATAGATATGCTAAAAATCCATATACAACCATTGCTCCAAGAGCATGACCACTTGGGAAACTAGAAGATGTCTCTACAATTAGTTGATGCCATAGTTGAGGTCGTGGTTTAGCAAAAAAGAGTTTCAACCCCACATTAAGAGCTAGCCCTCCTATACAGGCGATCGCAAATACTTTTATTTGTGAATATTTTCGCTTTCTCCAAAGCCAGAATGTAGTACCAAAGAAGATTGCAGCCACCATTGGTGGATCTGCTAAACCTGTAATATTGAGCATTATTGAATCTAAAATTGGGGTTGCTGATTGATGAATCCAAAGTAAAATATTAGTGTCAAAATTAAAAGCTTCTTTTTCCCAGACCTCTTGACACAGCCACCCCAAGACCATTAATAGTGCAAGACAACCAACAAAACTAACTAGACCAATACTAGAACCGCGAAAACTGCTCCAAGAATTTAAGCGATTAATCCATACCTTAACTAATTGCTGCATAGAAAATATTGAGACTGATTATTTGATAGTAAAAATGACTAGAAAGTAATATTTCCCAAAATCAATAATTTAGGGAAATGCTGTAAATTTTGTTTCTTTTAGTGTAGCCAAAGGATTTTTTATAGAGATTGATCAAAACCAACGCTAATTACTTCAGGAAATCGAAACACATCTATAAAAAACTGCTTGGCATTTGCTTCCTTCTCAAAGAAAAACGATTGATAAAAGCCATGTTCACTCACTTGGCTTTTATAGCAATAGCCTCCTAGAGTCTCTGCTAATTGATCAATTTCAGTGTTAGATGTTTCCATATATACTGAAATATTCCTAAGCACTAAACTGTCTCGACTGCACATAATTAAATTCACTCGTTTTAATAAAATCTTTATTATCAGGAGAGCCTGCTTCCGATATTCGATAGGCTATAAGACATTGAATATCACATGGGGTTCTTATCCATTTCAGCGAAGAAAGCCAATTACTGAGCCAATCAATAAAAATAATCCCATTACTAGGCGATACCAAACAAAGAACCAAGTACTTCGCTTCTCTAAGTATCGGAGTAGTCCAAAAATAGCCAGAAATGCGGAAATGCTAGCAGAGGTCAAACCTGCCCCAAGAATTAACCAGCCATTTAGGTCTAATCCAGCTTTGCTTAAAGCGTGTAACTCTACTGCTCCTGCCAGAATAATTGCGGGTAGTCCTAACAGAAATGAGAATCGAGCCGCAGTTTCTCTTTCCATATTCAAAAATAATCCTGCCGTTAAGGTAGAACCAGAACGAGATACTCCAGGGATTAAGGCAAAGGCTTGAGCAATTCCTACCCATAGTCCATCTAAAAATGTAAGTTTCTCAAAATTCCTTTCTCTTTTACCTCGCAACTCAGCGATCGCTAGTAATAAAGCCATAACAATAGATGCACAGCCAATAACTACAAGACTACGCAAAGGAGAATTAGGAGCATTTAGGGTCTTTTTTAGTAATAGTCCTGCGATACCAATGGGAATAGTGCCAATCACTAGTCCTAAAGTTAAGCGGAAAGGTTTAGATTGATAATCTTGATGGGCGATCGCTCTTATCGAACTGCCAGCTAGACTTTTGATATCTTGCCAAAAATAAGCTAAAACCGCACCTAAACTAGCAAGCTGCATAGCCGCTGAGAATACGGAACCAGGGTCTTGCCATCCGAGTAAACTGGGGACAATACGGAGGTGAGCAGTGCTGCTAATGGGTAATAGTTCAGTAATTCCCTGCACAATTCCCAAGAAAATCACTTTAAGATAACCTAATTGCACGAATCCAAGGTCTACAGCCTCAGAAGAAACTATTGCAGTCAATAACATAATCTTTAAAGAGAGTATTTAATAAGTAAAAAAGCATTAGGTGTCAACATTAACCGAATCACATTCATTCAGAACTCAATGTCTTTGTTTTGCTGGTTTCTGTGGAAAGATAAAGATACACGCCACAATTAACACGAGAAGCGTGACTGACGCTGTGGAGCGGCTTAACTCCAAACCACCTTTGCTTATAGGTTTGTCTAGAAAGTCGCCGACAACCGCGCCAAGGGGTCTGGTAAGGATGAATCCTGCCCAAAACAACATGGTTCGCGATATATTTGTTCGGTAATACATGATCGCGATCGCAACCAAAACCGCCCCAAACAATATTGCTCCACCACTATACCCAAGCCCTGCGGTATCGGCTGTCCAATCCCCAAGCGCAGTGCCCAATGTCTGCGAAAACATGATTGTGACCCAATAGAATATTTCAGATTTGGGCGTACTCACAGTATCAACAGAGATAGAACCAAGCGTGCGATACCAAATAAATAACGAGCTAAAGAGCAAGATAAGCAATATTGCCGTCCCGCCCGCATAGCCAATACCAAGAGAACGATCCACGAAATCCGCTAATGTCGTTCCCACTGTTGTTGTTGCAATAATTGTTACCCAGTAAAGGATAGGATGGAATTTTTTTGCAAAAACCTGAGCTATTACCGCAACGATAAATATGGCTGTAAAAATGATCGTACTGACGAGATAGCCGAGATTCATTGACATAGAGACGAGATCTCCGCCAGTCTCACCAAGGGTTGTAGCGAGGATTTTTATAACCCAAAAGATCAAAATTACTTCTGGGACTTTGCTGAGAATATCTTTCTGTTTCCTGTCCATAAACTTTTATAACTGCGATTTGTCTAAAGTCACCACTAAACGAATCTCACTCCGTAATTTGTGTCGCCTCAAAAAATAACCCACAATCATCAAGAACTTAGAAAGAATTCCCATATCTATTGATTTATAGCTATCCCTATTCTTTTTAAGATTTGAATACGACCTTTCAAACTTCTTGATTATTTATCTCTATAGTTTGAAACGTAAACCAATAAATCAAGGTTACTTGTGATGAAAACTTCGACAAAGGCAATTCTAGTTGCGACTCTAGTCGGACTAGTCGGTATTGGTGGTTTGGCAAAAGCTGCTCGCGCTATCCCCATGCAATCCGCCAAACCAGCAGCTATAGAAGTTGCCGAACGCGAAATGTCTGAAACTCGCGAGACTGGTGAATCGAGAGACGATCTAATCGATGCAAATCAGTCAGCCAAACTTCGCGCTTTGGCAAAAATCACACCTCAGCAAGCACAACAAGCCGCAGAAGCTACTGTCGCTGGCAAGGCAACTTCTGTGAAGTTGGAAAATGAGGATGGCAGTCTTGTTTATTCTGTGGCGATCGCTCAGAAAGAAGTTATAGTCGATGCTGGTAACGGTCGTGTCCTGTCTACCGAAAGCCTGAACAATGAGGGAGGTGAAAGTAATCACGTTCGCAGTAGCATTCAAGTTTCCGAAACAGGAATGGGCGATGGTGATGGCGAAACCAATGATGATGGCTAAATAAAAAGTTATTCTGACATTCAAAAATCTGGGCTAGATTTTTGAATGTCAGAATAACTTACTAACGTCATACAGAAACGTTATTCCTCGCTCCTCAATCCAAAGCGAGGAGAATGAATTGTGGTCTTAAAATCCTCTTCATAAGGTAATTAACTTAGAAGCCCTTATCATAATTTAGTGAATCATCTAGGAATTTAATTTTGCTCACTACGTTACGACGACTGCCTCCTAATGTGTGGCTGATCGGATTAATCAGCCTTCTGAACGACACTGCCAGCGATATGCTCTATCCACTGATTCCTGTGTATTTGGCATCAGTATTAATGGTTGGACCAAAATCATTGGGAATTATTGAGGGTATTGCTGAAGCCACCAGTAGCTTTCTAAAGCTGCTGTCTGGAGTAATTATGGATCTCACTAATTCTGCCAAGCCTTGGATAGTTATTGGCTACAGCTTAGCTGGTTTTAGCCGCCCATTGGTCTTAATTGCTAACAATTGGGTGGGAGTCTTGTTTATTCGCATGATTGACCGTGTGGGCAAAGGTTTACGAAGTTCTCCAAGAGATGCCATGTTAGCGGCAAGTGTTTCTCCAGAAAACCGTGGTTTAGCTTTTGGTCTGCATCGTGGCATGGATAATGCGGGAGCTGTAATCGGTCCAATCTTAGCCGCTTTACTTCTAGGATTTGGTTACAAAATTAAAGACCTATTTCTGATTTCGATTATTCCTGCTACACTCTGTTTCGGAATGTCTCTACTGATTCAAGAACCTCAGGCAACAGTAGTTCAATCAGAAAATAGAAGATTTAGTTGGAACTTTAAGGAACTACCAGTTAACTTTAAACGCTATCTTTTAGCTGTGGCAATCTTCACTCTTGGCAACTCATCTAATATGTTTTTGCTGCTTAGAGCTAAAGAATTAGGTTTATTAGAAGTGCAAATACCTTTGGCTTGGGCAACTATTTCGGCAATTGCCGCCGTATTTTCCACACCGCTTTCAGCACTATCCGATCGATTTGGTCGTATTCGCTTAATTTCGATGGGATGGTTATCTTATGGCTTATTTTATCTTTGCCTAGGACTATTAAGTTCATCTACTCCCATAGTAATTTTTGGCTTGTTCGCATTTTATGGAATATTTCTGGCAGCTACTGAAGGTGTAGAAAAAGCACTGGTCGCCGATCTAGCTCCTACATCCTTGTTGGGAACAGCCTATGGTTGGTTTAATTTAGTGAGTGGTTTAATGCTATTACCAGCTTCGATTATCTTTGGTTGGCTCTATGAGAGATTTGGCGCTACAAGTGCTTTTGGTTTCTCTTCTAGTTGCTCTCTAATAGCAACGTTTCTATTACTCTGGGCAAGTAAAAAGTTTGCAATTTAAATTTCACTGGGGGTGAATAAGAAATTACTCTATTTATTCCTAATTAAAACTCAATACTTAGGCAATTTTAAAAATCAACCAGAAAAAATATTATGATTATGCAAAAAGTGTTAAACAGGGTTCCAGAGGTTACAGTTGCTTTCTGGATTATTAAGATTTTGGCAACTACGGTAGGTGAAACTGCGGCTGATTATTTGAATATGGAGATGAAACTTGGCTTAGTCAATACATCCTATATTATGAGCGGCATATTACTAATGTTACTTTTGAATCAGTTTAGACTTAAACGCTATATACCCGTGAGCTATTGGATTGTAGTCGTTTTTATGAGCGTGACTGGTACATTAATTACAGATAGTTTGATAGATATCTTTAGTATTAGTTTAGTGACAACTACGATCGCATTTAGTGTCGTACTATCCGTGATTTTTGGTTTCTGGTATCTCACCGAAAAGACTTTAGCTATGCATTCTATCAACACAGTTAAAAGAGAGCTTTTCTACTGGGCAGCTATTTTATTTACATTTGCTTTGGGTACGGCAACAGGAGACCTTCTTGCTGAGACTTTGAAGCTAGGTTATACCCAAGCAGCACTAATATTTGGCACTGCGATCGCTATTATCACCATCAGTTATCAATACTTCCGAATGAATGGAATCTTAGCATTTTGGCTAGCTTACATTTTGACCCGCCCACTTGGAGCTTCTATCGGCGATCTATTATCCCAACCATTAGCAAATGGTGGCTTTGGTTTAGGTACGACCATGACGAGTATTCTTTTTCTGGTTGTAATTGTGACTTTTGTGACTTTATTAACCCTTAACCAAAAGCGGCAGAGAAACGGTAAAGCAACTACCAACTCCTAGTTTGCTGGTGACAGAAATTTCACCGCCATGCTGATTAGCGATCGCTTGGGCGATCGTTAATCCCAATCCGAAACTACCCGCATGATAAGTACGAGAGTTTTCCGATCGCCAAAAGCGCTCAAAGACCTTATCAACCTGATCTGGCGCAATACCAATTCCATTATCATGCACTGAAGTTAGCACTCGCTGTCCAGTTATTTGACAATCTAGATCAATCCTACCGTCCGCTAATGTGTACTGAATAGCGTTTGCTATCAAATTAGTAAACAATCTTCGCAACTGGGCGCGATCGCCAACAGTATAAATCGGCTTATTTGCTAAAAATTGTAATTCAATTGATTTTGCTTCAGCTTGAGGGCTATAAAATTGGATAAGTTCGGTTAGTAACTCGCTTAAATTTACTTCCTGATAATGATCTTTAAGTAAATTGTCAGTTCTCGCCAACAGTAATAAATCTTCTGTTAAACGTGTCATCTGTTTGGTTGCCTCTGCGATCGCCTCAAACTTTGCGATGTCTCCTATACGGATGCCCTCTGGGTATCGCAACGCCACCTGAGCATTACTGGAAATAACCATCAACGGACTGCGTAACTCATGGGATGCATCGGCAGTAAACTGCTTTAAAAGCTCAAAATTGCGCTCAATGGGCTGCATAAATTGTCGAGTCAGCCAGAGTCCTCCAATACCACTTAATAAAAGAGCCACAACCGCACCACCTGACATCCCCCAGTCTAAATGTCGCACAGACTCATCAAATTCCACTAACGACTGACTAGCACGCACATATCCGATCAGCATCCCATCATCATTGCTAACCACAGGCAAAGTTACCGATTGCACGCGAGGATTCCCTGATTGGATTTGTACTGTATTTTCACCAGCAAATGGAAGACTTATAATTAATTGTCCCTGATGAGAAATCGGCTTTCCTTGAATATCAAACCATTCTAATGCTTGATCTTTGGATAAAAGAGCTTGCTGAGGAAAGTCACTTTTAAATTTAATTTGACCATTCTCTGATTCCAAACTACTAGAGGCTCCATGTCCCAACGTAGTAAGTTTTTCAGTCGCCTGTTGACTTAAGCTATGCACAAACAGAAATCGCACAACTACACCAAGCGAAGTTAATATTGCCATCAATACAAGCAGAAAAGACAACAGTAAACGGTAACGAATTTTTGTAAACATAACTAGTCCCGATCTACAGATGCAAGTCGATACCCAACCCCATAAACAGTTTCAATAAATGTGTCTGAACTCCCAGCCGCTCTCAATTTGCGTCGCAAATTAGTAATATGTGTTCTAATCGTATCTTCACCTGACTGCTTGTCAAATTCCCATATCCTGTCCATTAGAGCAGTTCGCGTAAATACTTGCGTCGGATTTCGCAACAAATAGTCTAAAATCATGAACTCTTTTGATGTAAGCGAGAGCGGCTGTCCACTGCAACTAACAATTTGACTACCAGAATCAAGACTTAATGCTCCATAGTGAAAGATTTCAGGCTTTATATCTGGGCTGCGGCGTGCCAATGCTCTCATACGCGCTGATAGTTCTTCTAAATCGAATGGCTTAACTAAATAGTCATCAGCCCCAGCATCTAAGCCTACAACCTTATCAGAAATGCTATCACGCGCAGTAAGCATCAATATCTGCGCTTTACAGCCATTAGAGCGCAATCGCCGACAAAGACTTACTCCGTCCAGTTTCGGCAACATCACATCCAATAGAATTAAGTCATAGGCGATCGCCTGCGTCCACTCCCAACCTTCTAACCCATCCCTAGCATAGTCGATGCTATGCTTTTGCGCTCTCAGATCTTCAATCAAAGGACGAGCAATGCGATCGTCATCTTCTACTAGTAAAATTTTCATAGTAAGTCAATTCCGCAAAATAAAATCGTGACATATCTACTGTTGTATTTCACAAACTTCAATAAATCTTTCCTTTTTAATCAAATTTTTCGGATGCTTTCAAGAAAGCACGTTTCGCCGCAATTTTATTCTTACGATTGGTATAACGCCTAAAACTCCTCACATCTCTATGTCTAGTCAACTCCATCGCTAAGGATGGATCTAGCTCATACTTCACAATTAAATTCGTTGCAAACGTATGCCTTCCTCGATGCGAATGCAAATCAATCCCCGTCTTCTCCGCCAAATCATCCATCACATGACGAATACCCCAATAAGTCAGTCGCTTACCCTGACTACGATTTGAACAAGACACAAACAAAGGACTTTCAGGCAATAACTCGACCTCTTGCTCACTCCTCCAATCCAAATAAGCATCCAAATCCTGAATACCTAACTTCGTCAAAGGTACTTCTCCCTTACTATCCCACTTCGCCTCTTTAATCGCTAATTCCCCATTCACATAATCCTCAATATTGAGACGACAAACTTCCTCCGCTCTCAATCCATGCAACAAAATCGAAAACAAAGCCCGATCTCGTAACATCATTTTACTCAAGGCGATCGCTTCATAAATCCGCAACACCTCCTCATCTTCCAAATCCTTTGCCACAGGATCGGGTAATCGCTCCTGCTGAATCCCAATCGTCGGATCGGCAACCACATATTCCGATAGCAACATCCATCGATAAAACGATTTCAGAGTCCGTAACACCCGATTCACCGAACTCAGCGCCAACTCACGTTCCTTCAACAAAAAAGTTTTAAACTGTGTCACTTTGCGACGACTCACATCCACCCAAGCCAGATCGCACCAATCCATAAATATCCGCAAGTCCGCTTGATAAGCCTTACGGCTCTTCGGCTGCAAAGACCTCGATGCTAAAAATTCATCAACCCTTGCTTGGCGTAAGTCCGTAGTAGCGATCGCTTTGGGCGGTTCGCTGTAAATAACTAAAATTGGCTCTGGAATGGACATATCTGTATCAATTGATTAGTTATCTATCCACGAATCACGATAATCTCTCGCCCTGCAGGGCTGATGACATTCTCAGTAGTCGTCCGATCGCTTAGCGGCGGCAAACTAGAACGGCGATCGAAGATCACCAACCAACCTGTATCCAAACTCAAACCCGACAAATACTTATCGATCTGTGGCAAACCTTCCTTAAGTGGATCTGGTCTTTTATCAGCCCATACCTTCAACTCCATCGCCAAAGTTACCTTACCATAGCGCAAACAGATATCCATTCTTCCCGAACCAATGGCATATTCTCTCTCCAACGTGCCACCACCATTAACAACACGGTGCAGAAAAGCCATCAATACAATATGAGGCGCAATCTCTGGATAGGG
>NZ_LIRE01000503.1 GCF_001402795.1 Pseudanabaena sp. 'Roaring Creek' | reverse complement strand
CTACTTACTTATCGCCGTTTATTTTTTGTCAATCTATTTTTTGTTAATCTATTTGTTGATGGATAGAGCCAAAAATTGAGTATTTTGGTCAACCAAGGCATAACTGGATAGGTTAATAGGGCGGATACAAAGATGACCGAAATCAATAGTCCTAAAACCGATGGCAATCCCAGCAAAAAAGGATTGAGAATTAAGTTGGCGAGTAGAATTAATGGATATACGGCGATCGTTCCTACAATTACCTGTTTGTAATAGGCTGGCGATGGATTCCCTAATGTACTTTTAGGAAGGGTAAACCACAACTCCAAGCCCTTGGACTGATGCTGTTGCGATCGCTTAGAAATAAATTTTTGAGAATCTTGCATCCATGCTTGATAAATATCTGAAGCTAGCCAATTTTTGTAGTGATCGTAGTTATCGAATTTAACGATAAAAACATATTCAGGATATTGCTGATTGCGGGGACGAATTACTTCAACCCCCATAAACCCCTCAAATTGCTGTGCATCTTGGTTAATTCCTTTTGTCCAAGCTTCATATTCTTCTATAAGATTTGGTTCGACAACTTCGGAGATGACTAAGGTAATCGGATCGGATTGTTGTCCAAAGTCCTGCATAGCTTTACCAATAATATAGTCAGGATAGCTAATTATAGCGATCCTCGCTGATTTGTTAGCAAGGGCAATTCATACCAAAGCTCAAAATGGCTACGCCATTTTGAGCTTTGAAAACCCTTAGTGGATTTAGTTTTTAATTCACAAAAGTGTTGTCACACTTTCGTGAATTGGGATAAGAAACCATTTAAGAATTGGATAGATCCCCCCCAGCCCCCCTTAAAAAGGGGGGAGAATTAAATTCTTCCCCCTTTTTAAGGGGGATTGAGGGGGATCTCTTAGAGTTTTTGACCGCAGAAAGTAATTCTTAAATGGTTTCTAAAACCCAAA
>NZ_LIRE01000502.1 GCF_001402795.1 Pseudanabaena sp. 'Roaring Creek' | reverse complement strand
CTATTAGACTTGGCGATAGCTATACCAACGAAAGTGTGATAACACTTTTGTGAATTAGAAACTAAACCCAGTAAGGGACTTGCTATTAATTAAAGTACCTGTGGCTTCGACTACGCTCAGCCAACGTTAGCTGAGCGTAGTCGAAGCTAGATAACTTTGGTGGGACATTTTTTATCCGCAAGAGCCTAAGGGTTTTCAAAGCTCAAAATGGCCTTAGCCATTTTGAGCTTTGAAAACCCTTACTGCATTAGGCGTGGTAGCCTGAAAAAATTTGATTGCCAATTCGCACCATCGTTGTGCCAGCTTTGATGGCGATCGCATAGTCCGCAGACATTCCCATCGAAAGTTCGCGAATATTTTCCCAACCTAGGGAGCGCAGCTTGGCTGCCAACTCTCGGGCATGGTTGAAGACTGTATGGGATTGTGATTCATCTAAACCGAGGGGCAAGATCGTCATCAGTCCCACGATATTGAGATGTTTTAATTGGGCTAACTGCGGTAAATCAGCTAGCAGTTCTGCTTCCGACCAGCCTGATTTATGGGGATCGTCCGCTAGCTTGACCTGTAATAGGAGTTTGGGGGATTTACCCAGTTCGGGGATGAGACGATCGCATTGCTCGGCAAGACTCAAGCGATCGAGGGAATGAATCCAATCAAATTGAGCGATCGCCGCTCTTGCTTTATTACTTTGCAAAGAGCCGATCATATGCCAAGTGATATCGGTTAAGTCCGCTAATTCAGTTTGCTTGATTTTGGCATCTTGCACCCGCGATTCGCCAAAATCGCGCACTCCCGCATCGTAGGCTGCACGAATTGCTGCGATCGATGTATATTTGCTGACTGCAACTAGTTTTACCTGCGGGGGGAGATGGGTGCGGATTTGGTTTAGGCGATCGCTGATGGTGGGGATCGCCTCAGGATTAACTTCAGACATGAAATAGACCAGTGCTAAGTATCAACTAAGTAATATCCAAGCTGAAAATGGCTACGCCATTTTCAGCTTGGAAAACCCTTACTGGGTTTGATTTTTAATTCACAAAAGTGTTGGCACACTTTCGTGAATTGGGATAAGTAG
>NZ_LIRE01000761.1 GCF_001402795.1 Pseudanabaena sp. 'Roaring Creek' | reverse complement strand
GCGCGGCAACTCTCTTTGGGGTTTTGATTTTGTCCTAACAAAACTGGCGACAGCTACTAAGTAGCTATAAAATTTGGGACAAGAATTTTTTAGTGCGTTCTTCTTTGGGATTTTGAAAGAATTCTTCAGGGGTGGCTTCTTCAACAATTATGCCGCCATCCATAAACACGATGCGATCGGCAACTTCACGGGCAAAGCCAACTTCGTGAGTAACGACGACCATAGTCATCCCTGAATCGGCGAGCGATCGCATTACATCTAGAACTTCGCGCACCATTTCGGGATCGAGGGAGGAGGTCGGCTCATCAAAGAGCATAACCTTGGGCTGCATTGCCAAAGCTCTGGCGATCGCTACTCGCTGTTGCTGTCCGCCCGATAGCTGTAGCGGATATTTGTGAGCCTGTTGCGAAATCCCAACCCTCTCTAGTAATTGGATAGCTACCTCTGAAGCTTTGGTCTTTGACCACTTGCGTACCCATGATGGCGCAAGGGTGATATTTTGCAAAACCGTAAGATGGGGAAATAGATTAAATTGCTGAAATACCATGCCAACTTCGCGTCTGATCGCATCGATATTGCGATGATTGGCGGGTGACAACTCAAATCCATCCACGAAGATTTTGCCCTGTTGATATTCCTCTAAGGCATTAAAAGTTCGGGTAAATGTCGATTTCCCTGAACCAGAGGGACCCATAATTACGACGACTTCCCCACGGTTTACCGTCAGACTCACCCCTTTAAGAACGTGAAAACTGCCATACCATTTATGTACGTCTTGAGCAATAATCATCGGCTCGGTCATGGATGGCTTGGAATCTATTGTTTCTTGCATATTGTTGTCACACTTTCGTGAATTGGTATTATGTAGCTACTCCCTTCCCAGTGAAAAATTAGACGTTGCGGCGCGAAGCGCCGCAACGCTGATTCTTGGTTTTTAATGTCTAATTTTATAGCGGGAAGGGAGTAGGAATAAATAAACTTAAAACCTAGAAGAGCATACCGCCCGCACAGTGGGCAGTATGCTTTCTGGTTTTGGTTTTTAATTATGCTGAAATACTTATCTTATGAGGGCTAAAGGTTGCCTTGGTAAACTACGCGGGCATCTACACCGATCGCTGATCGCATTAGTGTCTTTAATACTTCAGCCCGATCGCGATCGGGATAACCTTGCACCATAATAATATTGCCAAATCGTGAAGGAATAATTCTGGCGCTAGGGACAGCACTGCGTACCCGATTGAGAATCTCATCATCGGCAGAGGGAATCACAACTAAATAGGGGGTCGTATCCTTTGCTGGTGGCGGCACTAATGCGGCTAGTTTGGCATTGTAGGGAACTGGGTAGGGAACTGGAGTTTGGATGAAGGTAGGCGTGGTTGGTGTAACGGGGGGAGTTTGGGCTGGTGGATCGTTAGGAATAAATTGCGATCGCGGCGGGGTAACTGGTTGAGGTGGAATGACGGGGATCGGATCGCGATCGATCAGTATTTCATTGGGATTTTGAGAAATCTTGGATGATGGAGTTACGGTTGTCTTGACTGAATTATTGCTTGGGGGGATGGTCGTCGCGCTTTGATCTCGGGTCGTTTGCGCTGATGTCGTCTGAGTAGAGGTGAGTTGACTAGAAGTGACTGCTGGTACTTCTGGTAAAGGTTCAATGAAGATACTGCTCTTGGATGGGGCTAGGGCAGTCGGGGGCGTAACGGGACGATTAAAACTAGGTTGAGGCGATCGCGTAATTTCGACGCTATCTAGCCCCGTATTACCATTACTGCTGCCTGTATTGGTAGTAGCAGTCGGATTAGTAATAGCACTGTTGCCATTAACGCTCTGTAATGCTGATGTAGTCGCAGGGACAAAGGGCTGAGTCGGCGTTTGTGCAGCAGGGGTAGTGGGGGCTTCTCCGACAAAAGCAATATCGCCAGCAATTTTAGTAGGATCGAGTTCGTTCCCCACCGCCACTTGTGTAACTCCAGAGTTATTATTCAAGTCTTTCCCAAGGTTATTGCGAAAGATATTTTTGCCGAGGCTGGTCGAAGTACCTAAATCGGGCGTGGGATAGCCTTTACGATCTTTGAGGATCACCACTCCATTCCGCTGACTGTCAGTAATTAAGTTATTGCGTAGGGTGGGAGCCGATAGATTAGAAATAATAATTCCATCGGTATTATTGAGAATATTGTTATTGCTCACGGTTACCCGTGATTTCTGACCGATCGCCAGTCCAAACCCCGTACTCTCAAACGTATTATTGCGGATATCGCCTGTACTACTACCCACAGCCGAGAGTCCATTTGCCCCATTTTTCTTGAAGAGGTTATTGTCAACGATCGCATCGGCATTGCCCGTTAAAAAGACCCCTTCGCGATCGCTATTTATAAAAGTATTATTACTAACTGCTACCTGCTTACTCGATTCAACCCAAACGGCTGTTCCCCTAGTATTAGGATTCGTAATCGTTAGCCCTTCAATACGCGCACCATTGTCCGTAAGCACCGTAATATTCTGACTGGCAAAGGATGGACTAATAAATTTGCCTCCTCCCTTAATTACAGTATTTATACCGCGCACCGTTGGCTCACCCCGAAGGGTTACACCTGCGGGGATTCTCAAAGGAAACTCTTCCCCAGTCTCGGCACTGTAAACTCCCTGTTGTAGCTGAATTACTGTCCCCGCGATGGGTTTATTGGCTAAAGCCGTGGTAACGGATGAGTAGGGATTATTGGGCGAGCCATCTCCCTTAGGATTGGGATTGGGGGAGACATAGATGAATGGGGTTGTCTGTGGTAATGGGTTGCCGTCCTGTTGGCTGATTTTCCAAGCAGGAATTGGCAATGGATATGCTGGCGGCAATATGACCAACACCGTTATGCTTGTGGCGATCGCGCTGAAGAAAATAGGCTTGCATCGCATACAGAATATCCTCATTAACCAACAGAAAAAAATCACATCAAAAATCACGTCAAAAATCACATCAAAAATATGTGATTTTGCCAATCAAAATACACGAAAATTCAACTACTTGCAAAGTTATAGCTGTCGCCAAGTTTACCAGATCAAAAAGCCAAGAATTAATGGGCGGCGCTTCGCGCCGCCCATCAATTCTTGTTTTTTTAGTGCAGAGCATAATTAACACCCAGTATCAAAACCTGTAGCGCACGCTGCGCGTGCGCTACAGGTTTTGGGATTTTAATTATGCCCAACTACTTAGCAGTTCCAAACCAAATAAGAGAATGGCGGTGCTTTGCACCGCCATTCTCTTATTCGGTCTTATGTACTAATAACACTTGGTGAAATTTATATATCACTTACATCAAATTTTTTTGATTTTATTTTTTGATTTTTAGAGGACTTCACGCCTTAGATTTACGACATTTGCACAGTTCATTTTTTGGCAATTCTTGATAGTTTAGATCTAGGTAAAGAGTCTAACAAAAGATTTTTCTGAGACATAAATCAGCTTATTTAACTATAACGAAATAATTAAATATAACCTGAATTAATAAAGAATAAAGATCGGATAAAAAATTGGGGATTTACTTGTAATTATCAGCAACTATGCATCCTTTAAACAGATTTGTATGGTTTTAGATAGTAGGAAGTGGATAAGGAGATGCTTATATTTATGTAAATAATAAATACATGAATTTTTGATCGACCACCGTATATATACTTATATATTGATTCTCTAAGAATTTGTTAGTTAATAAAATTTAGACTTTTTTTACCTGTCGAAAAGCGATCGAATTATTCGGTCTAATGCTCGTCAAGGTGTAAAACGATGCTTGGATTTGTTAATGTTTTAGAGGAAATTCTGGTTAGAGAAACTTACATTCAAATTGAAGAACTTCCTCCCGAAAAACAACCTAAGGTCAAAGTTGCTGAGGTAGTAGCCTACGCACTCAATCGCCTACCTCCATTATTCGCTACATCTATAAATGGATGGCAGTATCAATATGCCTATGCCGTGAATGAATTGAGCCCACAGATTTCCCAATCGGTCAAACATGGTATCAAAACCGTTCTATTTGGCGATCCTCTCCACGATCTAACCCCGTTACCTAACCATCTATTTACTAACAGCTCAGGTGTATTGTATCAATTAAGCCAAATTCTAGGGCGCAGACATTTGCGGTGGCGAGATGTCCCTGCCTTAGTTGAATCAGTAATTAACCAATCTCAATACGTCAGTAAAAATAGAGGTCAAACGATCATCCAATCTGACGAAGCAACTGTCGTGCAAGATATCAGTCATTTAAGTCGCCAGCAAAAAGCATTAATTTCTAGTTCGCGACGTTTCATGGAAAAACAATTAATCCAAAAACAACAGGAACTCAGGCAAAGAGAATTAAACCAGCATAGCTACGAAGCCCAATGGCAAATGTATGGCAATTCTTGGGCTTGGGAAAAGAAGATCAAGGATGCTGCTGAAATGGAATATCGAGCGCTCCAGTCCTATACTTTGCAGGCTCAATTAGGGTTGGTTAATGTTTTAGAGCATCTAATATTTAGAGCGATCGAACAGGTAACAAAACCAGAGCTATTCGCAAGGATCAATCATTCTGAGGTGGCAGCCTATGCCCTCAATCGATTGCCTCCCATGTACGCTACTAGCGATCGCGGATTTAAGTATTTAAGACAACGGGCAATTAACGAATTTGCTCGCGAGCTAGTGGGAGCCGTACGGACAGGGATAATGAGAGTCTTGCAGGTTTCCTATGCTGACGTTCCCCCGATCTATGCCTATCAGTTTGAGCAAGAATATGTCCAATCTATGCAGAAATTAAATTACCTTTTCAAACGCAATGACATCTCACTAAATAATATTGTAGCGATTGTACAGGATTTACTGGAACGCAAATCCGCATGAAGAGAATGGCGGCGCTTCGCGCCGCCATTCTCTTCATGTCTTAGCTACAGTTGTCACACTTTCGTGAATTGGTATTACAATGCCTTATCTTGCTGAAGCGGAGATTCAGGCACAGGATCGTAACCACCCCTATGCCAAGGATGACAACTACAAATTCGCTTCACAGCTAGTCCTCCTCCTTGCCATAGCCCAAAGCGCTCGATCGCCGTTAGCGCATATTGCGAGCAGGTCGGTTGAAATCTACACCTTGGTGCGAACAATGGAGAAATAAACAATCGATAAAACTGAATCAATAAAATGATAAGTTTTTTCATGGATCTTTTCGTGACTGCGGTAGGCTAAAGATAACGCTATAGCCACATATTAACGTCTCAATCCTATCCCGCTAATGTCATCTCCTAGAACTGTTACGATCGCCGTTATTCAGACCTCTCTGAATGCTGATATTACAACTAATGTCGCAAAGATATCTGAATTAGTAAGTAAAGCTGCTCATCAAGGAGCGCAGATAATTTTGCCATCGGAATTATTTGAAAGTCCTTATTTTTGTCGGGAGGAACGCGATCGCTTTTTTGATTGGGCGCAACCCGTTGAAAATCATCCCACGATCGCTCATTTTCAAAATCTTGCTAAAGAGCTTAATGTCGTGATTCCCGTATCATTTTTTGAGCGATCGGGGCAGGTCTATTACAACAGTCTTGCCATGATCGATGCTGATGGCTCATTGTTGGGAGTCTATCGTAAAAGTCACATTCCCGACGGTCCTGGATACGAAGAAAAGTTTTATTTCCGAGAGGGAGACACGGGATTTAAAGTGTGGGATACGGCTTTTGGCAAGATCGGTGTGGGTATCTGTTGGGATCAGTGGTTTCCTGAATGTGCGCGCGCAATGGTGCTGATGGGAGCGGAAATTCTGCTGTACCCCACCGCAATCGGTTCCGAACCCGAAGAGCCAGATCTCAATACCAAAGACCCTTGGCAGAGAGCGATGATCGGTCATGCTGTGAGTAATGTCATTCCCGTGGCGGCAGCAAATCGGATCGGACTAGAGGGAAATCAGACTTTTTACGGTCATTCCTTTATTGCCAATCATCGAGGCGATAAGGTTGCTGAATTGAGCGATCGCGACGAAGGGGTGATTTTAGCTAGTTTCGATCTCAATCAAGTAAGGTTAAATCGCGCCTCGTTTGGCTTTTTCCGCGATCGCCGCCCCGATCTATATCAGGTTTTGTTAAGCTCCTAAAATAAAGCCCCAGATAAGAATGGTGGCGCGAAGCGCCACCATTCTTATCTGGGGAACCGTTTAGACCCAAGACCAGCGACGTTTTGGCGTGCTAGTCCTACCGACTTCTTGCCTTTGCGATCGCGTTGGCATTGGTTCGATTACCGTCGTAATATCGGATAGTGGGTTTACCCTCAATTCATTGGTAAAGGTATTACATTGATAAACCGTGGCTGTATCTAGATCCAAAGCTGATAACCAACCACTTTTGGGATGATAACCACCAGTATCAATATCTAACCATCCCTTACCCAATACTAAATTTCCAGGTTTTACCCCCGGAAAAACAAAGGTAATCGTATGCCCAGTAATAATTATCTTGTCTTCAAAGAAAGGCTCGGTCGTACTATGGAACTCTTCGCGAATCCAACAAAACTCTGCCGCACCCTGCAATTCAAGAGGTAAGTTAGGGTTTAACCCCGCATGGACTAGCCATGCATCGCCTAGATCGACATAGAGAGGTAATTGCCGCATCCATTCGAGGTGGGACGCTGGCAGCTTTTCTTTACCATAGCTCTCTAAGGTGTTAGATCCACCATTTAACAACCATCCTTTCCAGACCAAAGAACTTTCATTACTATTAAAAGCATCGAGACACATCTGCTCATGATTGCCTCTCAGGCAGGTGTGACCGTTCGCTATCACCCAACTGACAACATCGCAACTGCGATTACCGCGATCAATTAAGTCGCCTAAAAAGAACAATTTGTCACTAGGACCACAATTAATAAAGTCGATTAACTTCATTAAACCGTCATATTGACCATGAATATCGCCAAATACAAATCGAGTCAACTTATCTCACCCCATAACAAATGGTGACGGAAAAACATCAAGTATTCAAATCTAACGACGGGTATCAAGATGGACATCAATTAAGGTGTAGTGGTCTAGAGGATGGAGCAAGACTGATACAACTTTCTTAAGAAACTATTTCGATCTACGCTCTCTATCTTATGACAATTTTTTCTGACTTTCGCCCTATTTTTGTTACCTTTGATGATAGGTGATACTGTCCTTTCACTTTAAATAGAAACTAAGATTACCCTAGATTTCCAATAATCTAACTACTAAATATTTGGTAGTCCCAAAAAGGAAAGGATTTAGATGGTAAGGATGGACGGCGCGAAGCGCCACCCATCCTTACGTATTTAGTACTGCTAAATATTTACTGAGATCGATGCGCTCTCGTTTCTCTGTCAAGAATTGGTGTTCTGGCACAAAACATCAAAACACTAGTTCTTCGCCAATTCTTCATTGATGTTTTATATGTTTAATGGATTTATTAGTATCGATAAGCCCCCAGAAATTACCGCCCATGATTGTGTGAGTAAATTAAGAAAGCTCTTGAAACAAAAAAAAATTGGTCATGGTGGTACGCTCGATCCGATGGCTACGGGGGTTTTACCGATCGCCGTTGGCAATGCCACCAGACTGCTGCGGTTTTTACCTGATGGCAAAGCTTACGACGCAAAAATTCGCTTTGGCATAGTTACCAATACCGATGACATTACGGGTGATGTGATTAGCGATCGCCCCTGCCCCCATTTAACCCTTGCCGAAGTCGAACAGGCTCTAGCTTGCTTTCAAGGCAAAATTATTCAGCGACCACCTGCTTTTAGTGCAATTCAAGTCAATGGTAAACGACTGTACGATTTAGCGCGTAAGGGGGAAATTACGGAGTCTGATATTCCCACGCGATCGGTGGAAATCACGGAAATTCGCTCACTCGGATGGACGACGGGAGATTATCCGGAACTAGATGTGGCGATCGCCTGTGGCGGCGGTACCTATATCCGTTCCATTGCTCGAGACTTAGGAGAAAAGCTGGGCTGTGGGGCAACGCTATCGGCACTGAGACGCACCCTTAGCAATGGGTTTGATTTGAATTCTAGTTTGTCCTTTGAGCAGGTCGATGCAATGTTGCGATCGCATAGCCTTGAAATTCTCGCTTCCGATAGGGGATTACATTTTTTGCCCAAGGTCATACTGAAGGAAGAAGATAGTAAACGCTGGCGCATGGGGCAAACTGTCTCAAGGAAATCCTTTCCCTATAACGAAGATATCCCCTCTGGCTATGTCAGGATATGCGATGCCGAGCAGAATTTTTTGGGTATTAGTGAGGTTAATGACAATGGCATCCAACCCATAGTTGTTTTATATCCCATAAATTAGGGTAGTACCAATTCACGAAAGTGTGACAACACTTTTGTGAATTAAAACCCAAAAGAGGGTTGCCGCGCGGAGCGCGGCAACCCTCTTTTGGGTTTTGATTTTCCGAACAAGACTGGCGGCAGCTATAGATTTAGATTTTGCTAGTCAATTTAGTTAGCAATTGGTTAGAGCGTTGCAGAAAACCCTTCATGCTGTCAGCATCAAAACTCTTCTGTGCCATCAGCGCGAGATCGTAGACATGGGTACAAATTAAATTAGCCAAGTCTGCCGATTCAGACTTGACACCGCCAATAATTTGGCTACTATCAAGCTCGATCAGCTTTTCCATGAGAGGATGGGCTGTATTGACCAACAGTACGTGATCCTCAGGGAAGCTGACCGTGCCCTGTTGCATGAGAGCCATCATTTCCTGCATCCGACGAGCAGACTCTGGTAACAGAATAATTGCGGGTGGAGCGGAAGCTGCATCCTCAGCCTTAATCGCCTCAGTGCGAATCACTAATTTGGGCTTATTCAAAGCATCGCGGAAGATGTCTTGAAGATGGTCGCTCTTGGTTTTATTAGTTTTGGGATCGACAACTTCAGTTTTGGAATCCTTATCAACGAGGCGATCATCGATCTCCGCATCGACACGGGCAAACTTGATGTCTTTAAATTCCCGTTCGAGGAAGTTGATGAAGTGACTATCGATAAATGCGTCAAAGGTGAGTACTTCTAAACCTTGATTTTTATGTAGTTCGACATAGGTACCTTGGGCGATCGGATCGGAGGTATAAAACACTTGATTTTCGTGTTTTTCCTTATTGCGCTCTAGATAGGCTTGCAAGGTCGTATAGTTACCGCTTTCGCTCTTAACTGCTTCATCTTCGCTAGTGGTTGCATATACCAAGATTTCCTTAACTTGCTGATAAAACTTATCGCTGTTCATGGAGCCGAATTTCATGAAAATACTGATATCTTGCCAGCACTTCAAAAATTCTTCGCGAGACTCACTATAGAGAGAGGTCAAGCGATCGCCTACTTTTTTAGCAATAAATTCTTGAATCTTCCGAACCTTGGGATCTCCCTGTAAAAAGCTCCGAGAGACATTTAGTGGAATATCCGTACTATCGATTGCCCCGCGCAATGGCATCAAAAACTTGGGGATCACATCATCGCAATTGTCACTGACGAAAACATGATTGCAGAATAGCTTGATCTGTCCGCGATTGGGATCGATGTCAGCCTTCATCTTGGGGAAATACAGAATTCCTTTAATCACAAAGGGATAGTCAGTATTGAGATGAATCCAGAACAGAGGATCGTCTTGGTAAGGATAGAGATAGCGATAGAATTCTAAATATTCGTCCTTAGTGACGGACTTGGGTGATTTATCCCATAAAGCCGTCTGCTTATTAATGACCTCATCATTTAACTTGATGGGTACGGGCATAAAGTCGCAATAGTTGCGAATCATGCGCTTGATCGAGGCTTCTTCGAGATATTCCTCAGCGTCTTCTTGTAAAGTCAGCGTAATCGTCGTGCCGACAGTCGCGCGATCGCTATCATCGAGGGTAAAGGTGGTCGAGCCATCACAAGCCCAATGCACAGCCTCAGCACCATCTTTGTAGGAACGAGTATCAATCTCGACGTTACTCGCCACCATAAACGACGAATAAAAACCCAAACCGAAATTACCAATGATCTGCTGATCGCCCGAGCCGCTACTCGCATACTTAGTGGCAAATTCCTGAGCGCTAGAAAAGGCAACTTGGTTAATATATTTTTTAACTTCATCGGCGGTCATACCAATCCCTGTATCGGCGATCGCTAAGGTCTTTTTATCCTTGTCAATCGTCACGGTAATTTCAGGCTCGGCTGAATGACTAGTTTCGCCAGCGTAAGACACCATCTTGAGCTTGCTAATGGCATCTACGGCATTAGAAATCAATTCCCGCAAGAAGATATCGCGTTCTGAATATAAAGCCTTCTTGATAATGGGAAAGATATTCTCGGTATGAATGCTGATCGTTCCCTGCTCTTGCATATCGCGCAAAGCTCCTTAATGCTACTAAATGTTACTTACTCTTAAGTTAAGCCTGATTATACCGAACCAATCGCAATACCCATGCGTCCGATGTTGTCGCGTTCTCCGTACCTAATCATAAATTTGCGATCGATTTGCAATCGATTTGCGCGAACTTATAGCTACTGTCAACTGTATCAGGACATAAAACCCAAGATCGTGTTGCCGCGCTCCGCGCGGCAACACGATCTTGGGTTTTAATCAGATAATCCCTTCCCAGCCATGAAATAGCCCTAAAGCCAAAAAGATTAATGACGGTGCGAAGCACCGTCATTAATCTTTTTGGCTTTAGGGCTTGACATTATTAAGGTTTGCAAAGCAAATCTATACATTTTTGTAACTCTTGTTGAAAAACCTGATTTGCTCATCTATTGTGATATCAATACTTCGGAGTCAAACATAAGAGATATGGCGATCGCAGCAATTATCTACGTATCAATATCCGTACTTTTAGTCATAAGTGCAGGTATGTTTTTCGTTAAAGCGATCCAGTCTTTAATGAATAAGCAACAAATATCGCATAAGTATAAGAACACCGATCGCGTCATGTTTTTACCTGAAAATGCTAAGGATCCCTTGGCTATTTCAAACCGACGGGCAGAAATCATTGCTATGCTGGAACGACAATTTGCTAGTAGCCCATCATCTGACTCCTAGCACTATGAACAGGTAGGAGCAAAGATGACGGTTGAATTCCCTATCTCCACAGGAGAGGCAGACTATGTGGCCCGCCGCAAACAACTGCGAAAACAACGCCGCCTTCGCATCTTTCAACGTATTTGGCAGTTAACATTTATCACTGGAATCACGGGTGGGATGCTGTGGGTTGCGATGCTTCCTGAATGGCAGCTACGGAGCCCCAACCAGATCGAAATTGAAGGTAACAAACTGCTGTCTAAGGAAACCATCAGGAAATCCTTGGCACTCCAATATCCCCAATCAATATTTCAAATTCAACCGCAAGAACTCGCCAATCAGCTCGAAGCCACTGCCCCTGTATCAAAGGTTTTAGTATCCCGTACAATATTTCCCTCAAAACTCACAATTCAGGTTCAAGAACGATTGCCGATCGCCAACGCTACACGTAAAGGTCAGCAAGGATTCTTAGATGCGGAGGGAATATGGATGCCCGCTAAAGCCTACCCATCGAATATCACCAAGCCCAGCCTTGTCGTCTTAGAACCTAATAATCGAGCGATCGCTCAGTGGTCAACTCTTTATCGTCAAGTCAGTCAGAGTCAAGTTAAAATTTCGCAAGTAGATGCTCGGGACGACTCAAATTTGATTTTGACTACCGATCTGGGCTTGGTTTATTTTGGTACGTACAAGCCATCAATTTTTAATACCCAACTAGAAACCCTCGATCGACTGAGAAATCTGCCCGAAAAATTTACCTCAAAAAGCTTTAAATATATTGATATAAGTCAACCAAGCGACCCGATTTTAGAAATAAACAGGTCACCAAAAGATAAATCTTCAGAAACAAAATCCTAAATTGTCGTTTTAAGGCTATTATTATTTTTTTCTGGTAGGTTTAAACTGTTACTCGGACTTTGACTCGAATGGGGTTTAAGCTTAGCAAAATCTAGAGAGCATCAGTACAACGATTCTATTTATGACATCCCCCGATAAATGACATCTCAAAACGACTGGTCAGGTTTGAACTCAAATGGTTCGGAAAACGGAGAAGTAGACGTGCAAATGGATGAACTTTCTGAGTTTTCAAATAACTCTAGACTACACCTAAGTCACTCTCACAATCGTATGAAGCAGCAGTTAGGCGTTGATGCAAAAGCGGATAATATCATGTTGGGCAGTGTTGCAAAAATTAAGGTAATTGGTGTTGGCGGTGGCGGTGGCAACGCTGTAAATCGCATGATCGCCAGTGATGTGGTTGGTGTAGAGTTTTGGTCGTTTAATACAGACGCTCAAGCATTACTGCAATCCTCCGCTTCTAAGCGATTTCAGATGGGTCAGAAGCTGACCAGAGGTTTGGGAGCAGGTGGTAATCCTGCGATCGGACAGAAAGCTGCCGAAGAGTCCCGTGATGATATCGCAGCAGCCGTCGAAGGAGCCGACTTAGTATTTATTACCGCAGGCATGGGTGGCGGCACTGGCACTGGAGCTGCTCCCATCATTGCGGAGGTCGCCAAGGAAGCAGGAGCGCTTACGGTCGGTATCGTCACAAGACCCTTTACCTTTGAAGGTAGGCGACGAGGTCAGCAGGCTGAAGAAGGAATTGCAGGTTTACAAAGTCGGGTTGACACTCTAATTGTGATCCCCAACGATAAGCTGCTTTCAGTAATATCCGAGCAAACTCCCGTACAGGAAGCCTTTAGAGTTGCTGACGACATTCTGCGTCAAGGTGTACAGGGCATTTCCGATATCATCATGATCCCTGGACTCGTAAACGTAGACTTTGCCGATATTCGCGCCGTTATGGCCGATGCGGGTTCAGCAATGATGGGTATCGGTATTGGTTCTGGTAAGTCTAGAGCAAGAGAGGCGGCGATGACAGCCATTTCTTCGCCTTTGTTAGAAACCTCCGTCGAAGGAGCTAGCGGTGTTGTCTTTAATATCACTGGTGGCGAAGATATGACCCTCCATGAGGTCAATGCCGCCGCAGAGACCATTTATGAAGTAGTCGATCAAAATGCCAATATTATTTTTGGCGCAGTCATCGATCCCAAACTAGATGGCGAAATTCGGATCACGGTAATTGCCACAGGGTTTGCACCCAAGTCCCATCCAGCGATCCCGCCCCAAATTGTGAAAAAGGTACAACCTTTACCACCTACGCCCACCACAAGGACATCGACCTCTACAACACCTGCATCACAAACAGAAATCAAGCTGAGTAAGCCTGGACTAGATATCCCCGATTTCCTACAACGCCGCCGCCCCCCCAAATAAAAAGCCATAGATTTTAGGAGCCATGCTTCTAAATTTGTGGCTTTTATGTCATTCTGGCTAAAAAAATATCTAATTTAATCGTAAACAGATGACGCGAATAGCGGATTAAGCCTGACAATAGAAATACGGCTATGTTACCTCCTGATAAATTGCAGTGACACACTTAACGACTACTAGGCATGGACTTCACAGACTACCTTCTTTAAATAGTGGTGAAGATCGACTAAGGCTATTTGCTGGCTCGGCAAATTTGCCACTTGCCCAAGAGATTTCCCGTTATTTAGGTATCGAATTAGGGCCTATGGTGCGAAAAAATTTCGCTGATGGGGAAGTCTATGTGCAGGTGCAGGAATCGATTCGGGGTTGTGATGTTTATCTGATCCAACCAACCTGTCGTCCTGTTAACGACCATTTGACTGAATTATTGATTATGATTGATGCCTGTCGTCGGGCTTCGGCAAGGCAAATTACTGCGGTAATGCCCTATTATGGCTACGCGCGAGCCGATCGCAAAACCGCAGGACGAGAGTCAATCACTGCAAAATTAGTTGCCAACTTAATTGTGCAGTCTGGAGCCGATCGCGTGATTGCCATGGACTTGCATTCGGCACAAATTCAAGGATATTTTGATATACCTTGCGATCACGTCTATGGTTCCCCAGTTTTATTTGACTATCTCAATGAGAAGAAACTCCCCGACTTGGTGGTAGTTTCGCCAGATGTGGGGGGAGTTGCGCGGGCGCGGGCTTTCGCCAAAAAACTAAACGATGCACCTCTAGCGATTATTGATAAACGTCGCCAAAGTCATAATGTGGCTGAGGTGATGAATGTCATCGGTGATGTCTCAGGTAAAACCGCTGTCCTTGTCGATGACATGATCGATACTGCTGGGACAATTTATGAAGCGGCAAAGCTCCTGAGAAAGGAAGGTGCACGTCAAGTTTATGCCTGTGCCACCCATGCTATTTTTTCGCCGCCAGCGATCGAACGTTTGTCCAGTGGCGTGTTTGAAGAAGTAATCGTAACCAATTCAACCCCAGTCAGACAAGAAAACTATTTTGCGGAATTACGGGTACTATCGGTTGCTGACTTGCTAGGCGAAACAATTTGGCGGGTTCATGAAGATACCTCGGTAAGCAGTATGTTCAGATAGCGATCGCCCCTCGTTATCTTTCCTAGCCATATCTTTTGTCGGGTAAGGGTTCTCCCAATCTCGATTAGTTGCAAAAAATGTACATTCTGATACAAATTGCAATTATGTAGTAAGTTTAAGTGAGAATAATCGTATCTACTTCTAGATTAACTTTATTAAGATTTAGGCTGCCTTTACCAGTTCAGAAAGGTTTGCTCCATCTTTAAAAAGTTAATTGTTTGAAGGATATATATATTTGAAGCTGTTTATATCTTCATTTTGTATATTTAGATGAAAGTTAACATAAACTACTCCAATTGATTGTGTGCTGGCATACTTTCCTAAGATCTAGCATTTCAAGTTACAAAAATAGTTTTACTATTTTTTTGTAACTTTTTTGTAACTTGGAATAATCATGTAATTTAGGTTTTAATTCACCAAAGCCTTAGCTCACTTTAGTGAATTGATATAATCCCTATTTTTGAGATTTGGTTGTGAGGATTGCGATGTTTTATTTTTGGTTAAAAAAGAGGGTGTATAAGATTGGTAGACCGTGCTCTTGTTGAAGTCTTTCGCGAAATGAATGGGGGAATGTTCCCCCCCATGACAGAAACGTTTGAACGCGGTAAGACGATTTTTTTTCCTGGCGATCCTGCGGAACGTTTTTACTTTTTGGTAAAGGGAGCGGTAAAACTTTCTAGAGTTTACGAGGCAGGCGAAGAAATTACAGTTGCGCTATTACGCGAAAATAGTGTTTTCGGTGTTTTGTCTTTAATTACTGGCAATCGCTCCGATCGCTTTTATCACGCTGTAGCATTTACTCCAGTGGAGTTGCTTTCAGTACCCATCGATCAGGTGGAGAAAGCGCTGAAAGAAGATCCCGAATTACCGATGGTATTGTTACGTGGCTTATCGTCACGGATTCTGCAAACGGAAATGATGATTGAGACGCTTGCCCACCGTGATATGGGATCGCGGTTAGTCAGCTTTTTATTGATTCTTTGCCGTGATTTTGGAACGCCATCAGTCGATGGCGTGACGATCGACTTAAAATTATCCCATCAGGCGATCGCCGAAGCGATTGGTTCGACAAGGGTCACGGTGACAAGATTACTTGGTGACTTAAGAAAGCAAAAGATGATCGCCATTTCCAAAAAGCGAATCACTGTTCATAACCCCATTGAGCTAGGTCAGCAATTTGCTTAGAGACTTGCTATTAATTAAATTACCTGTGGTTTCGACTCCGCTCGGACAACGTTAGCTGAGCGAAGTCGAAGCTAGATAACTTTGGTGGGACAGTTTTTATCCGCAAGAGCCTTAGAGACACTTGCTTAGAGAGATTAAGTAACTGCGCGAAATTACATATAAAGCCCAATGTAAAAACCAAAATCTGTAGCGTATGCACAGCTTGTGCCACAGGTTTCCGATCTGGATTTTAATTGCGCTCAGCTACTGAGAAACTATAGGAATTGCAATAATATATCTAGGTTCTAATCTAATTGTTGATGCGTTAAGCTGTTTATAGAAAACATATAAAGAAAAATATCTAAAAATGTACGGAACTTTAAAGATAGTCTGGTCTGTTATCGCTATTTGTTTGGTGATCCTAATCTTATTACATAGCCCCAAAAGTGATGGTCTGGGCGGTTTTAGCGGTCAAGCTCAATTGTTTTCAAGTACCAAGAGTGCGGAAACTGCTTTAAATCGAGTAACTTGGTTTCTAACCGCAGCTTTTTTGGGATTAACTGTAGTTCTTAGCGGTGGGTGGTTTAATCCCCCAACTGTGGCAGCTCCCGCAACAACCCAAGTTGCCCCTGCACCTAAGACCGCACCTGCACAATCAATCCCCTTAAATTTGCCTGCGGCGACTCCCGATAAACCTTAATATTCGCTTTATCAAGAGCGGACTTTGTCCACTCTTGAGGACAAAAACAAAAACCCCAAGAATTGATTGGCGGCGCGAAGCGCCGCCAATCAATTCTTGGGGTTTTAGACTTGGCGACAGCTATATAGTTGTTTTAAATAACTTGTAGACGGGCTTCGACTTCGCTCAGCCCTCGGTGTAAGCTAGCTGAGCGAAGTCGAAGCTGTAGTTTTTATTTGAATTATCTATA
>NZ_LIRE01000733.1 GCF_001402795.1 Pseudanabaena sp. 'Roaring Creek' | reverse complement strand
CGCACTTTTGTCAAAATTGATCGTTGGTTTCCTAGCTCTAAAAGATGTGGACATTGCGGTTACGTTGTTGATAAGTTGCCTTTAAATGTCAGAGAGTGGGATTGTCCTAAGTGCAGTACACATCACGATAGAGATGTGAATGCTGCAAAAAATATTCTTGCCGCAGGGCTTGCGGTTAATGTCTGTGGAGCGACTGTAAGACCTGAAGAGAGTAAATCTCGGAAGGCTGGTGCTATGAAGCAGAAACCCAGATCGTGAGGTCTGGGAATCCCCGTCACTTCAGTGCGGGGTGGATGTCAACAGTAGTTGAAGTATCTGCGGAATCGGTAGGGTCAGCCGTAACCACAAGGGCAGGATCGGGAACTGCAACAGGAGTAGGCTCAAGCACAGGGGCAGGATCGGGAACTGCAATAGGGTCAGCCGTAACCACAAGGGCAGGATCGGGAACTGCAACAGGAGTAGTGTCAGGGAAAGTAAAATCTTTAACTGGGAAATCTATTGCAAAGCGCTTTAGAGCTTGGGCAAATGCTTCGGTAGCTTCATCAGCGATCGCCGACTTCCTAGCCAATTCAGCTTTTGTGTCAGCTAATTCTTTTCGCAGAGACTCAATAGTTGTTTCGTCTTCTTGTTGTTCCTCATCGATCAAATCATCACTTTCATCATTGATCGCATCATCACCTTCATCATCAATTTGGTTACGAGAAGCGATCGCATCTTTTGCATCAGCCAAAGCTCCACGAAAGTGGGATCGGACTTTTGCAATTTCTTCACCAGACGATTGAAAATCTAAAGCAAAATCAAATAGGCGCGAAATTGCTTCATGCGTATCTGGGATTTGACAAGAACCTGACATATTTTTATTGGTGAGTATTTTTTGGGGGTAGCACTTATTAATATAGCCTTATAACGTGCTAAATTCATATCAGAAACATATCAAAAGGCGATCGCGTTGAGAGCGGAACAAACGGAATTTGCAACCCAATGCTTTTTTGTGTATCTCCAATCAGAGTTGCACATGAAACAACCTGGGGAAGATTACGATCTGCTACCTGGCGAAGCATCAGGGATTTTCCGTGTATCGTCCTTTGGACCAGATCCTCGCCCACGGCATACATCTGGTCCGAACCGGGATTACAACTCCCTAGAGTTATCGATCCTATTGAACCAAGCAGTTGAAGCTAAGGATTCCTCCTTGGCTAGCTCTGAAGTTGCAGGTCTAATAGGAAATATCCCGAATGTGATCGAGGGTTTTTCTCAATTTGCCCCTTCGACTGAGGGGCTTTATGAGGTGCGCTGGGATCGGCGCAGGATTGTCCCAGTTCCGCGATCGCTACTAAGAAACCAAACGGAAACACCTCGATGGATAGTCGATATTGTTTTTGGCGCGGTTTTGTATTTCACCCAAGCTAAAACTCCACAAGGTATTTATAAATAATGTCTACTGTCACTGTCCGCGAGACAGAATATGAGTTGGTTGAAAACGAGTATGCATCCCTAAATGCTATTCTCTTATTCCTCATTCTTGTCGATCCAAAGGCAAGCGAGAGATTTGCTGGTATGTCCGCAACTTTAGAAGAGTTGCAAAAAGAAATTACAGACAAATATAACGAACTCAGCGAGTCTGGGAAGAAATCTATTAATGAGATGTCTACCAGAGTCATGTTTGCACTTAATGCTGACCCTACCCTGTTCCCGAATACGATTAACTATCGCAGCAAAGCTTACGGGTACGTCAAGACTTTAGTGCCGACTGCACCTATTCTTGACGAGAATTTTGCTGGAACACTACTCTCGGAGTTCTTGCTGGTGATCGCAATTCCTGAATCACTTCGAGAGCAAGGTAAATCAAAAGATGTACCCTCAACCCCGAACCCACCGAAGCGTAAAAAGAGACAAAGTGGTTTTGCAGCCCCTAATGAAGAAAGTCTAGAAGATAAAGCTGCAAGGGAATTGACCGAAAAATTGCAGTCAATCTCTTTGGAAAATTCAGGAGATACTATACCTGTTGATGCGATCGCAGCAGTAGATCCCGAATTTGTTGAGATCGATAACAATCACTACGCAAGTCTCCTTGCACTACAACAGAAAAATACTGTAACCCTTTTAGATAAGGAAGCAGTAGCCGTTCCTGATGGTTTAGAGGAAGAATTTGATTAATTTCTGGGAACGGATTACCGGGCGATCGCGCATCAAAGTGTTAGAGGAGAAATTGGTCAGTCAAGCATTGCTTTATGCTGAAGCTGCTGACGATATCCTCGTACTTTCAGATGAACTTATAAAAGTTAGGGAGGCATTTGCGATCGCCTCCAAGGAAAATACCGACTTGGAGTTTAAAAAACAGATTGAGCGAAATAAATTCCAAATTTTGTATTGCTATGTCAATCGGATTGCTTCGGCGATCGCTGGCGAAGAAGTTGTAATCCCAATAGCTGAGGATGTCGCGACTGATATAGCCTTAAATCGGGTAATAGAGTCGGCACGGCAACAGAACAACCTACTCCTTATCTCAAGAGTTCGGATAGCTAAATTGGAAGTAACCATAGCCAATGCTGAAAACATAATTTCTGAAATACCTTCAGATGGAGCAATAGAATAATGTCTGATAAAGCGTTAAGAGATACCTACAATCACATCGATTTGGTGATGCGATTTCTTGCCTCAGCACAGATTGAGTTGATGCGCCGCCAATTCACGCACGATCGCTCAAAGCTTGATTCCCCAGAATGGGAGATGTTTGAGAAAATCACTCATACTCTTCAAGGTCTGACCTATGGATCGGCTGAATATGAAGCACAGCGCAAGGCAATGCTTGGCGAAGCATTACAGCACCACTATGACAACAATAGGCATCATCCCGAATTCTTTGATAATGGCATCGAAGGGATGAATCTTTTCGATCTGCTTGAGATGTTTATTGATTGGAGTGCGTCTGTAAAAAGGCATTCAGACGGTGATATAAACCGCAGTATTGATATTAATAGCGATCGCTTTAATATCTCGCCACAGCTAGCCCAAATCTTCCGCAATACTATCCCTTGGGTTGACGACGAGTTTGCTGGTCTGCTTTACCAAGGGGATCTAAGCCCAAAAATATCTCTGATGGAGCAATTGATAGAGCAATAGAATGAGTAATTCTTGGATAGCTAAAATAATGACAGATTTCAAAGTAGGTTTAGAACAATATAAACTCGCTAAGCAAGAAATTATGGAAAAAGGAATTACCGTCAACGATCGCTTCATTCAATGCGATCCCAACCAAGTCTCTGATGGGTTCCACACTTTTGGGGAACTATACGACCATCGGTGCTTGCTATTTATTCATCTGCTGCAAATTCATGCGAATTTGTCTTTTGCGTCCTACTCCCATGATGATGGGACTTCATGGAAAGGGTGGTTTATTGCTGGCTGTAAGCTTGATGGTGGCATGATTACTTATCATCTACCCGTCAAGTTTGCAGAGCTAATACCCGAATCTATCTGGATTTACAAAGCTCCTCCTTGGGATGGGCATACATCTAAGGATGTGTGCGATCGCTTAATTGAGGAAGCCAAAATCCAAAAGTCAATTGTAGATCATCAATTTCCTACAGTAGTTAATTTTTTACGTGATAAATTAGTGTCGGCAATGGGTATCCCATCTACAGCACTTAAAAAGGATGAATAATTATTTCTACTATGGATTGCTATTCCATTTTGTAGGAGATTATCTCCTACAAAATGATTGGATGGCTCAGAACAAGACTAAAGAGAACTTTCCTGCGATAGTTCATGCCCTCATTTATGGCTTTCCATTTTTGCTACTGGTATACGATCCTTACGTTTGGACTTTCGTTGTTGTCCTAAGTCATTATTTGATTGATCGCTATCGGCTTGCTGTTTATTGGATTAAATTAGTAAACTGGAATTGGTCGTCAACAAATTTTGGTTATGCCGATGACAAGCCCATGTGGATGTCGGTTTGGCTGATGATAATTATCGACAACGTTCTCCACGTTCTTTTCAATACTTTGGCGATCGCGATAACTAATATCCAGTAAAAAAAGACCTCTATAACGATGTCTTTTTTGGGTAATGCTAAAT
>NZ_LIRE01000501.1 GCF_001402795.1 Pseudanabaena sp. 'Roaring Creek' | reverse complement strand
CCACCGATCGCCAAAAAATACTTTGAAGCCTTCAGTGATGTTCCACCCAAGGATAATAACATTACCCTCGCGCTGAGAAGCCATAATCAAACCGAATAGAGAGTTACGACGCTTCGCGCCGCAACTCTCTATTCGGTTTGATGTCCTGACTTAAGTGACTATAGCTATATAATCAAACCGAATTTACTCGAATTTACTCAAATCTAATCACATTTACTCACATTTACTATTGTTGCCATGCCATCTAATCTCTTTAACAACCTCAGTCGCCGCAAGTTTATCGGACTTTCCACTCTGTTTTTGCTGGGAGCCTGTGGAGCCCAAACAACGCCATCTAACTCTTCAAGTAAAAACAAAGTCGTATTTTGGACGATGCAATTAAAACCACAATTTGATAAATATATGGCGGATTTGATCGCAGGATTTTTAAAGGAAAATCCGACGGCGGAAGTAGAGTGGGTGGATATTCCTTGGGGAGAAATGGAAACTAAAATTTTGAGTTCTGTAGCGGCAAAAACGGCTCCCGATGTCGTGAATCTAAATCCACAGTTCGCTTCTAAACTAGCAGAGAAAAAAGCATTGGTGGATATGGAGAAAGCTATATCAGCAGCCGATAAAGCCACCTATTTCCCGAATATCTGGAAGGCAAATCAATTGGATAATACTACCTTTGGCTTGCCTTGGTACGTAGCAACGGATATCACCATTTACAATCGGGCTCTCTTTGAAAAGGCTGGCTTAGATCCTGCTAAGCCTCCTAAAACCTTTGAAGAACTTGCCAAGGTTGCGGAACAGATTAAGGCAAAAACTGGTAAATATGCGTTTATGCTGACTATGGATGGCGGACAAGTCTTAGAAGCGATGGTACAGATGGGGATGAAATTACTCGATCCCAATGGTAAAGCTGCGTTTAACGATGCGGCGGGTAAGGCTGCCTTTGACTATTGGGTAAATCTCTTTGAGAAACAATTAATCCCTCGCGAAATCTTGACTGAAGGGCATCGGAAAGCAGTAGAACTCTATCAGTCGGGAGAATTGGCAATTTTATTGTCGGGTCCCCAGTTCTTGCAAACGGTTACCCTCAATGCCCCAGCTATCGCCAAAGTTACCGATGTGGGCGCTCAAATTACTGGCTCAACGGGTAAAAAGAGTGCGGCGGTGATGAATGTCTCCGTGCCCACAACCTCCACCAATCAAGCTCTAGCCGTCAAGTTTGCCCTCTATATAACCAATGCGGGAAATCAGCTTGCTTTTTCTAAGGTTGAAAATTCATTACCTTCAACGACTAAGAGCGCTGGGGATCCCTATTTCACCGAGGTCGCTAAAGATGCGCCGCTAAGCGATCGCGCTAGAGTTATTAGCGCCTCACAACTGTCCCAGTCGGAAGTATTAATTCCACCTGCGAAGGATATTGAGAAACTGCGGAAAATTATTTACGAAGAGTTACAACTTGCCATGCTCAAGGAAAAGCCCAGCGATAAAGCGATCGCCGCTGCTGCGGAACGTTGGAATTCACTGTAAAGTCAAGAGAATGGCGGTGCAAAGCGCTGTCCTTCTCTTCTTGGGTTTAGCTATCTCTGGTGTTGCTATATCAGCAATAACCAGTTCAGCATGATTAAAAACTAAAACCTAGACGAGCGTTACGCTCGTCTAGGTTTTACACCAATTCCCAAAAGTGTGGCTACACTTTTGGGAATTAAAACCCAAATCCAGTAAGGGTTTTAAAATCACAAAATGGCTATGCCATTTTGTGATTTGGTATTACTTATACTTAGAAGGCATTTTAGAATAAAATATTTTACTAGAGCTAGCTCACATTTGCCAATGCAATTTTTGAGTCATTGGAGGAAGCCGTGCTAACCAGTCCCGAATATTCACCACTATAGTTAGTAAATTCAGATGCTGATCTACGAATCTTCGATAGACGAATTTGCCAATCGGAAATCTGGGCATAGCTGAGGTGATGAGTATTGCAAGTTGGTGTCCATAGACCTCCCCACACGCAGGAATCTTCAAATTGCAGCAAACCTAGCTTACGTAAGTTATGGGATTGAGGAGTTCCAGGTAAGGGTGCAATACTATAGCAAGCAATCTGAAACTCAACTTTAGGGTTAATCTCTACTAGTTCATCCACAAGCTCAGAGATCGCTTCCTCAAGACGCAACAAATCATCAATATCATCATCAGGTAGTCCAATAATGATGCCATAAGCGATGACAGGTACTCCAGTTCTGACAACCGATTTCATCAATGTACAATGCTCTTGCCAAGGTAGGAGTTTCTTATATGATTCTCGTCCAAAAACGGGACGTTCAGCAGGAATATAGGCTAAAGGACAGCCAACTTTTCCATTCCAACCAAATAGTGCTTCAATCAATTCTTCATCAGGTCTGAGATCAGTACTTTCATAGTTACGACCAGCACCTAAAGTTGTTTTCCTAAGTTCTAAACCATTTGGCCACATGAGCGAAATTCCCATCTCCCGCGCTCCGTTGGTAATTTCGAGGATCTCATCTCGTCCCCCTGGAAATAATGTTCGCGCAAGGAACTGATCGGAACCGATATTAATGGAAACAGCTCCCGCTTCTTTTTGAATTTCTAACCATTTGAGAGCTGTTTTGGGAGTCATTCTTCGATAGCCAGTACCATAGGTCGGTGTCATACAAAAATCACAGGTGCGATCGCAACCAATGTCAGCCACTAAAGAACCGATTGGCACTAGTCCTTGAACATTAGGGAGTATCCCTAAACATTCTCGTGCCACTTCTACCGAGGGTAATGCCCATTCTTCAGGACTTTTGGCTTTAGTTTTCCTTGCATATTGTTTACCATCTGCCAACACTACCCCCGTGAGGTCTTCTCGTGGAGTTTTTCCCAATACATAGTCAAAAATTGCCCAATTAGCAGCTCCAGATTTATCTAAAACTACTGCGGCTGCACCAGCCTGTAAGTAGTGATGAGGTTCCGCTACTGCATCGGAACCACCCACAACAATTGGGCGTTTTCCCTTAGCTAAATGTTCAATCAGTAAACAACTGACTTGACGATCTTGGGAGAAATTCACTGTAATGCCCCAAGCATCGAATGCCTGTGGATCGAGAGCAAAAATATTACCCCCTACAAATGTTTTCCGTAGAGTCATCCCTTTCCAAAAGATCTGACCAAATTCTTCGCTATAGTCCCCATCTCTGAGGTTGACTAATTGAGCATCAAATCCTCCCGCTCGCAAGTCAGAAATCAAAACTTGTTTACTAATTAAAGAACGATGTCTATATAACGAAGTCCAATTTTTACCTTCTGCATCGTATAGTCCTGTTGCTGGAACTTCTATTAATCCAATTGTCGGCTGTTTTTTGTCTATCATAAAATTCGTACTAACTTTACTTGTAGGTTTACCTTATTGTATTCTTTAATCTAAATTTGTATTAAATGATTTAAATCGTAAGAAAAGTTAATTCTTAGTAATTATTTAGAAATCACGCGTCTAGTCAGATAATCTGATAAAATCCACATCTTGTACCAACAAAACTATATAAATCTTAAAACTCATGATGCTTGAGATGTATTTTTGAAAAAAATATTTATGCAAAATCAAATGACTAATATAGAAACAGAGATTAGCAGTAAGTATTCTCATTAAAAACTATATAAAGTTGAGAGATAAGCTACTTCCACGATGGGCTTCTGGTGCTAGGAAAAGTATTATAAATACGGCAATTCAAGATTTAAATTCTCCTAAAGCAATTTCTCTTAAAGTAAAATTAGGAAAATTTTGTTCCTCAACCTTGATTACCCTAACATTAAATTTATCTCTCCAATTCTTATTCTTTTTGAGCCATTTTTTAATTAGAAATCCTATCCCAAAAAAGAAATGTAACCTACCATATAGTGCAGTAATGCCTAAAACTCAAAAAGTATTTTAATATCTTTCAGGAATAAATAAAAAAGCTGTTGGAGCAAAGTATATATAACCACAACCTTGATAAAGAACTTAATTTTAGTTAGAAAATTAAGAATTTTTCTCATGCTTAAATAAGTCTTGCACTATATATCAGTTGAGATACAGAGTTGATTTCGACAACCATATAGAATTATCAGCGTATTTTCTTTTGATTGGTTGGCGTAAAATATGAACTTTCTTTAAGACGTATCCCCTCAGTCAGCTAACCAATATCTGAATTGTTACCTAAAACTAAAGTTAATAGAATAAAATAAACAGAAGTAATACTAGTAGTCAATAACTATATTTTATTTTATATAGGTATAGGACTTTCGCATTGGATAGGTGTGGCGCGGGCTTTGCCCGCGCCACACCTATCCAAAATCCAGTAAACTCGTTAGCTTTGCGTAAGTCCTATAGGTAAATATCGCAGACTGAGCAAGGATTATGGATTTTACAAGAATACATCAGGGCGTTTATCTATATAGCTTTGATCCGCAAAATGCTTAGAAATCTTACGGCTGTCAATTCTTAAATGCTTTCTTAACTACTTACCAATTCACAAAAGAGTTGTCACACTTTTGTGAATTAAAAACCAAAACCAGTAAGGGTTTTCAAAGCTCAAAATGGCGTAGCCATTTTGAGCTTTGGTATAAAGTATGGAGCAAAGAATTGAGCTTGTTAATTTTCTTAGTAGATTTTGAGGATTTCCTAACAACTGCGCTAGATTAGCATCAGTTCTGAAAGTGGTATTTTACCCGTGAAAAAGCTATTTAGGATTCAGGATGTTTGCCCAAGCTTAGGTCAGAAATTTTGGCAGCGATCACTTATTTCAGGTGCAGCGATCGCTATGCTAGGTATCTTGGGGTTGCCGACAATCCTCGCCCGCGATACAGCGATCGCCCAATCAATTTCCCAGAAAGATAATGCTGCCAATACGCGATCGCAACCCCTCCAACTGATGCAAGCAGGCGAGCTTAGCTTTCCACTGTGGGTATGGGTGATTGGCGGTGTCGTGATTGTATTTATATTTCTGCCCCAGATGGGATGGATTTTAGGGCTAATCGTTGTCGGTGAAAGAGAAGTCGGCATCGTGGTTAAGAAATTCTCATTGCGTGGCGATTTACCTCCAGGACAACTCGTCGCCCTCAATGGTGAAGCTGGATATCAAGCCGACACCCTCGCTCCTGGTTGGCATTTTGGCTTTTATCCTTGGCAATATAGCGTTCGCAAAGAATCCGTAGTGGTAATACCCCAAGGCGAAATCGGCTTAATTATTGCCAACGATGGGAAATCGATTCCTCCCGATCGCATTTTAGGTAAAACTGTCCCCTGCGACAATTTCCAAAACGCGCGCGAATTTCTCCTTGCGGGTGGGGAAAAGGGAAGGCAGTTAGGAATCCTCACCGCAGGAACCTATCGAGTCAATACGGCGCTATTTACAATTATTACTTCTGCTAATGCGGCCGCCAATGGGATGGCTCCATCGGAACTAAAACTCTATTCCGTCGCCACCGAAAAAGTCGGCATTGTCACCACATTAGATGGAACACCGATTGAGACAGGGGCGATCGCAGGAGCGATTATTCCCGAACATGACAACTTTCAAAACGCTCAACTATTCATCAATGGGGGCGGTCGGCGCGGCTTGCAGGAGCAGGTTATTCTATCGGGTTCGTGGAATCTCAATCCTTGGTTCGTCCAGATCGAACAGGTGAAAATGACCGATATTCCCATTGGGTATGTCGGGGTGGTGATTTCTTTTGTTGGCGGCGCTCAAGATGATGTTAGTGGCGCTTTATTTACCCACGGACATTTGGTGAATGTCGGTGATAAAGGCGTATGGATCGAGCCGCTTTATCCTGGCAAACATCCATTAAATACCCATATTATGAAAGTGGAACTCGTGCCCACTACCAATATTGTTCTAAACTTCAGCGATCGCACCGAAGAACATGGCTATGACTCCAAGCTGAGAGCCTTAAATGTCCGTTCTAACGATGGCTTTGCTTTTAATTTAGAGGTTGCACAGATCATTCACGTAGGAGCCTTGGATGCCCCTAGGGTTATTTCGCGCGTGGGTTCAATGCAAAACCTCGTCGATCACGTACTCCGTCCAACCGTAGGCAACTACTTCCGCAATTCCGCACAGGCCTATACGGTGTTGGATTTCTTGATTGCCCGTAGCGATCGCCAAGCAGAAGCAGCCGATTTTATTCGTACCGCCATGCAAGCCTATGATGTCCAAGCAGTAGATACTCTCCTCGGACAGATCGAACCACCCGAAACTCTGATGCAAACCCTCACCGATCGCAAAATTGCCGAAGAACAACGCAAGACCTACGAAGTGCAGCGCATCTCCCAAACGCAACGCCAAGAACTCGTCCGCGAGACATCCCTTGCGGATATTCAAAGAGAAGTAGTTACCGCCGAACAAGGGGTACGCATTGCCGAACTGCAAGCCAGCGCCAAGGTCAAAGAAGCGGCTGGTGAAGCCGAATCTATCCGCGTCACGGGTGAGGCGAAAGCCGATGCCTATCGAGCTGGAGTCGATGCCCTCGGCGGCAGTTCCTACGTTGCCTTGCAGTTAATGCAAACTATCGGCGATCGCAATGTGCGTGTTGTCCCCGATGTTGCCGTCAATGGTAGCGATCGGGGCGGAGGCTTACTTGATGGCGTATTAGGTATGCTGCTCTGGAATCAAAACAAAGAAGCCAAGGAGGAAAAAAGCGATCGCTTGACGAGGCTACCCTAAGTTCACGAACAGAAAGCCAAAAGCCAAAAGCTAATTGCTATAATTACCAAACTGACAAATTTTTGAATAGTCTAGGTAGTCATTGAGCGTGCCAAAAGTCGGGATTATATATAACGACGCAAAGCCTGTCGCTGAACGTGTAGCGTTGGATATGGAGTCGTGGCTAGAAAAGCGCGGTATCCAGACAGTGATGGCGACTGGAAATGGCGGTATTTTGGGCTATGGCAAACCTGATGCTCCCGTTTGTCATACCTTAATCGAAAGTTTAGTCCCTATCGGTTTCGATCGCGACTTAATGTTTGTGGTTGCCCTTGGAGGCGACGGCACCGTACTCTCCGCCTGCCGTCAGATCGCCCCCCTTGGTTTACCTGTCTTAAATGTAAACACAGGGCATATGGGCTTTTTGACCGAAACCTACTTAACCGATTGGGAAGAAGCAGTTTCGCAAGTCGTGGAAGGCAACTACGTTGTCGAACAGCGATCGATGATGACGGTGCGCGTTTACGATAGCCAAGGACTGCTCTGGGAAGCCCTATCGTTAAACGAAATGGTATTGCATCGCGAACCCTTGACCAGTATGTGTCACTTTGAAGTGCAGATTGGTCGCCATTTACCTGTTGATATTGCGGCGGATGGCGTGATTATTTCTACACCTACAGGCTCAACCGCCTATGCACTCTCAGCAGGAGGTCCCGTCATTGAGCCCGGGATTCCCGTATTTCAACTTATCCCCATTTGTGCCCATTCCATGGCATCACGGGCTTTAGTTTTTGCCAATACGGAGAAGGTGATTGTTACCCCTGCTAATCGACATCGGTTGGTGTTGGTTGTTGATGGTAATGCGGGATGTTACATCTATCCTGACTATCGGGTTGAAGTCGAACGATCGCAATATCCTGCGAGGTTTATTCGCCTACAGAAAGGTGAGTTTTTCAAGATATTACGCGAAAAGTTAGGTTGGGGACTGCCACATATTTCTAAGCCAAATCTGGGCGAATTAGCTTAAAATTCATAAAGCTAGAAAGGTACATCTCTCTAGCTTTATAAGCTTAGTGAAAGGTCGCCATGAGCCAAAGTCTCAACTTTGCAAACCAAGATTTACGCGATCGCTCCTTCAAGGGCAAAAATCTAGTCGGTGCTAATTTTAGCGGTGCTGATATTCGTGGGTGTAATTTTTGCCGCTCTCAACTCAAGGCAGCTAATTTTGCGAATGTGCGAGCAGGCAAAAGTCAGAGGCAAGCGGCGATCGCCAGCTTAGTCTCGTTTGTAATGTCGTTGATGTTTGCGGGTACGGCAACGATCTCTACTATTTTGCTGGTTGCCTTCTCCCTTTCTTTGATTTTTGGGGCAACGATTATCAATCAAAGCACAGTTTATTGGGTGGCAATCGTGGCGATCGTCGTATTTGCGGTTAGCTTTGCGATTAGCTTTACGGCTAGCTTTGCGATCTCCAGCTCCAAGGGGACGGTCATGGCAATTCCTATTTCCCTTGTTATGGCTTTTGCATCAGGTTTCTTTGGTTCCACCTTCACCAAGATACTGGTTTCTGGTGCTTTTAACGCGATCGCGGGTTCGCTGCGGTTTAATCCCTTTACGGCGCTATTAATATTTTTAGCGATCGAGCCATTACAGATTTTTGGGAGCCTCTACTTATTTCGTTTGGCAATTAATACATGGCGCTCTACCACAGGCACTAAGTTTCAGTATGCCGATCTCACTAAAGCCTCCTTTCATAGCGCGACCTTGGTTAATTGCGATTTCTCCAAAGCGATCGTCAACGATGTCGATTGGGAACAAGCACAGATATCCCGTTGCAAGCTATAAATATAGCTGCCGTCAATTGTATCAGGATATATAGCAGTAGCCAGAAAAACAAAACCCAAAAGAGTGTTGCGGCGCTTCGCGCCGCAACACTCTTTTGGGTTTTATGTCTTAACTTATTTGGCTATAGCTATAAAAATCAGGACATAAAAACCAAAAGATAGGTGGCGCTTAGCGCCACCTATCTTTTGGTTTTTGTAAGGAAGTTACTTGGCAACTTCTTGTTTGCGACCTATTCGTCTTCCGCAAACTGATAGCGGAAAAGATCCTTAGGATCTGGTTCGGGAGAAGTTTCCGCAAAGCGAACACATTCCTCAACTACATCACGAATCTTTTTATCAATATCTTTCAACTGGCTTTCAGTTACTAAACCATGCTCAAGCACGCGACTAGCAAAGATTTTAATCGGATCGCGTCCGAACCATTTATCCTTGTCTTCTTTGCTGCGTAGTTCGTCGGGGTCGGCTAGAGAATGTCCTCTAAAACGATAGGTCATGCATTCTAAAACCGTAGGACCTTCGCCAGCACGGGCGCGACGGATGGCTTCTTGAGCATATTCGCGTACGGATAGCACATCCATACCATCCACCTCAAACCCTGGCATCCCAAAGGCTTCGGCTTTTTTATGAATCCGCACATCGGAAGTAGCTCGATGATGCTTCATCCCGATCGCCCAATCATTATTTTCAATGACAAAAATAATTGGCAATTTCCACAGAGCCGCCATATTGAGGGTTTCGTAGAATTGCCCGTTATTACTTGCGCCATCACCAAAGAAACAAGCGGTGACTTGGTCGGCATTCGGATCGCCCATTACTTCGCGGCGATATTTTGACTGAAACGCTGCACCCGAAGCCACGGGAATGCCTTCGGCCACAAAAGCATAGCCACCCAAAAAGTTATTCTTAGCTGAGAAGATATGCATGGAGCCGCCACGACCCTTACTGCATCCTGTTTCCTTCCCAAAAAGCTCTGCCATTACCTCATTTGCCGTGACACCAGCACTGAGGGCGTGAACGTGGTCGCGGTAGGTACTGCATACATAGTCATCGGGACGCATGGCTTTGATTACGCCAGAAGCTACCGCTTCTTGACCATTGTACAAATGCACAAACCCGAACATTCTTCCGCGATAATACATTTCAGCGCACTTGTCCTCAAAAGTGCGTCCCAATACCATATCTTCGTAAATGGTTAGGGCTTCGCCTGTGGTGATATTGGGTGCAGAAGTCGAAACAGTCGCAACAGTGTCTTGAGGCATCGATTCAGTAAGTGAGCTAATCGTTAAATTTTTCTTTTGCTAGTCTAGCAGCGATTGACGACGGCAACATAGGGATAGTCGGGGCAAGATAATTAGATTTAGTTTTTAATTCACAAAAGTGTTGTCACACTTTCGTGAACTAAATATAAAACCCCAGAAGCTGTAGCGCACGCGCAGCGTGCGCTACAGACTTTGGAAGTCTATATTTAGTTGTACCAAGCTACTGACGAGATATATAGATAATTTAAATAAAAACTACAGCTTC
>NZ_LIRE01000500.1 GCF_001402795.1 Pseudanabaena sp. 'Roaring Creek' | reverse complement strand
AATCACTTCTTTGCATCTTTGTGGGGATATGTGAAATTGGAGGTTCTTAAACTCAATTCTAAGCTCAATCATTTTGCTCTCAAATCCAAATTGTATATTAAGGCTTTGCAGCAATCTTACTTGGAATGGCAATCCCTGAAACCTTTTTAGACTTCTGCGTAAGGTGAGTTGATAATGATACGATCAATGTCCGCATCCCCGCAGGAGCAACAACAGGGAGTCGGATTAGGCTCAAGGGTAAAGGTCGTCCTAGTCCCTTCTCCCAACAGCGTGGCGATCTATATCTCACGATTGAGTTGTTACCGCATTCCTTCTTTCACTTTGAAGGCGATCGCCTTGTGTGTAATGTCCCAATTCGTCCTGATGAAGCAGTTTTAGGTACGGAAATCAATGTACCAACACCCGATGGCAGCGTAACGATGAAAGTCCCCAAAGGATTACAAACGGGGCAATCCCTGCGGTTGCGGGGCAAAGGTTGGACATTGCCTAAAGGTGGACGTAGTGATTTATTTGCCAAACTTCAGATCGTTACGCCGCAAGAGCTTAATGCGATCGAACAAGAATGTTACGAAAAAATCCAAGCCAATACCATCTTTAACCCACGCGATCGCTTAGAGGAGATTAAGTTATGAACGAAGTTCTTTCAACAAGTCATTCATCAAGTCTCTCAACGATGGTAGTTTCCCTCGAAGGCGAACAACTTTATACCTTTGAATATGCCGCATCCGTAACAGAGACTTCCATTACAGTTGTACAGGTTTATGTCGAGTTAGGAGTAATCGAACCAAATGGAATGATGCTGCATTCTCGCGAAATTACCCGAATCTCTCAAATTCAACGCTTACGTCAGGACTTGGGACTCAATTTAATCGGAGCGGCGATCGTGCTAGATATGGCTCAGGAACTCGCGCAACTGCGGGCAAGACTCAAAGCGCATCAGTCCAAATCAACCCTATGAGATATCCAAAATCAGCACCAAAAACACCTCCCGAAGCAACACCCGAACTAGCTGCCATAGATCGAGAACGTTACGAACTACTCCAGCAGTGGGAAAGTTGGTTAGAGATGCCGATGCTAGTGCTGAGTTTTGCTTGGTTAGGACTGCTGATAGTTGAGCTAGTTTGGGGTTTGAATCCGTTCTTAGAAATGATCGGCATTACCATTTGGATCATTTTCATTTTAGATTTTTGTCTAAAGTTCTTGCTTGCGCCACACAAACTTTTTTACCTCCATCACAATTGGTTAATCGCTTTCTCTCTCATTATTCCTGCGCTAGGAACTTTGCGAATCGTGCCAATCATTCAATCTTTGCAATCAGTTCATGCTGTGAGAGGGTTGCAGTTGTTGGGAATCATGACTAGAACAAATAGGGGAATGCGCTTGCTTGGTGCTAGTATGGAACGTCGCGGAATTGGCTATGTGTTTGCGCTAACGGCGATTGTCGCTTTAGCTGGTGCGGCGGGAATCTATACATTTGAGCGCAATCTTCCTAATGGAGCAGTGGGTATCGCGGATTATGGTACGGCGCTATGGTGGACAGCGATGGTGATGACTACTATTGGCTCGGATTACTTTCCTAAAACTGGGGAAGGACGGGTGTTGTGTTTTTTATTGGCGGTATATGCGATCGCTTTGTGTGGATATGCGACAGCGATATTAGCGACATTCTTTGTCGGTCAGGATGCTGAAAGTGATGAAGCTGAGATTGCGGGTACAAAATCTATTCAAGCATTGCAAGTGGAAATTGCTGCCTTACGCACTGAAATTCAAGCTTTAGCTAAACGCGATTTAGATCATTAATTGGCGATGTGATCGTGTTGGACATTACAGCGATCGCCTAATAATCAAGGCTCACAGTAATAGCGATCGCTTACGGCTAAACCTTTAGTAGATAGATGATTGAGGCGATCGCACTTGATTTAATTGTCTATCTTTAGTAAAATCGTTGAAAAATATTTTTTGAGCCGTTGTGGAGTCAATTAATGCATAAGTATACGCATCCGAAACAATCATCATCTGCTTTGATTAGTATTGATGTACAGAACGATTTCACGTTGATAGGTTCCCCAGCAAAAATTCGAGGGACACATGAGAAAGTACCGCAAATGCTGCAATTACTAAATGCATTTCGTGCTGCTGAACGCCCCATCATTCATGTGATTCGTCTTTACCTTCCTGATGGAAGCAATGTTGATGCTTGTCGTAAAGAGATGATTGAGGATGGTATAAAAATTGCGGCTCCTGATACGATTGGTGCAGAACTAGTTAATGAATTGAAACCTAACAAATTAATTCGGCTTGCCTCAGATGAGCTGCTTCGGGGCGAGTTTCAGTTGCTTGGTAAACAGGAATGGGCGATGTACAAACCTCGTTGGGATGCTTTTTACCAAACTGCGCTAGAATCATACCTCCACACGCTTGGAGTAGATACAGTAATATTTTGTGGCTGCAACTTTCCTAATTGTCCTCGTGCTTCTATCTATGGTGCAAGTATGCGAGATTTCCGAATCGTTTTAGTGACAGATGCAGTTTCAGGAATTTATGAAAAAGGACTTGAAGAACTTAGAAATATCAATGTGTCTCTGATGACAACTGTCGAATGTATTGACTGGATCGGCGGAAGTCATTCCGACCAAATTGCGGTTTAACAACCGTGTTAACGATGATGAAGTTATCGGTGATTGCATACCGCAAACCTTTAACAGATAAATAATTGAGGCGATCGCCTAGAAATCACGAATCACAGGAATAGCGATCGCTATCATCCGATAGTAGATTTTCGACATTGCTACCAGATATCCTAGCTAAACTTGAATTATGCTAACCTGAAAATACTTTGCATTCAGGAATGATAAAGATGTCAACCAATAGCCCAAACATATTTGCGGAAGAACTAGCCAACGAGCTAGATAAAATCCCTGAACAATATTGGTCAAACCTCCTGCAAATCATACGCCTATTTCGCGAAAGCGTTACACCAGTTTCAGAAAGTCACTCACAGAAACCTGAAATTGTCGAAGCGATCGAAGATTTAGGGCTTGTCCATGCCATGATAGCAGTCAAAGACGAAAAGCCTCTTAGCCTCCAAGAAGCACTTGCCGAAATGGAAAAGGTATGAACATTAATTACCTTCCTAGCTTTATTAAAGAACTTAAAGCTCTCAAAAGTACTCCTTACTTCAAGCCCATAAACACACTTGTATTTGAGGAGATTCCCAAACTTGAGGGATTAGCAGATCTCAAAAACCTCAAAAAGTTACAGGGCTATGAAAATGCTTATCGAATCAAAGTAGGAGATTATCGAATTGGAGTGACTTTTCAAGATGGAACTATCACCTTTTGTCGAGTACTGCATCGCAAAGAAATTTATCGTTACTTCCCACCCAAGAGCTAAAACATTACCACTCAACAATAATGCAAAACCAACAAAATAGAAACAAACATTAAAAATCGATCGCCTAGCAATCACGACTTATAGTAATAGCGATCGCCGTTAATCATCAACACTCATGACAATATTTCACAAGGCATCAGGCAATCAGAGCCTAGAGACTTTGTTGCAATATGCAACAATTTGATGTATATTGCAACAAGCTTGATTGAGGTTTTACCATGTCTATCGCAATCAGAATTTCCGAGCATTTAGCCCAAGAGGCAAAAAGTCGATCTAAAGCAATGCATCGCTCAGTTGCGGGTCAAATTGAATATTGGGCGGCAATGGGCAAAATCCTTGAAGACAATCCAGAGCTTTCGTTTAGCTTTGTTCAAGCAATATTGATTAGTCGTGAGCAAGCTAAGAATTCAGAATTAACGCCCTATGAGTTTAGTGAATAAATCCGATGGGTGAAATTCAAGTTTTTCAAACGCCCTTATTTTCAAAAATCAAGAAAAAGTTAAAGAAAAATCAAATCAAAGATCTTGATAATGCGGTAAGAGAAATTATCAAAAATCCCGAACTTGGGGAACAAAAAAAGGGTGATTTAGCCGATGTCTGGGTTTATAAATTTAGAATGGTGGATCGAGAAAATCTCCTTGCGTATCAATGGGATGAAAAAACGAGAACTTTAATCTCCCTTGGAGTTCATGAAAACTTTTATCGTGACATCAAAAAATATAAAAATTTCTAAATTTATAAAAATTGCTGTAACATTTCTGCTGTCGCTTTAACTGTTTTTTCTAACTGAATTCACCCGCACTAGCTAAGACGAAATGTGAAAGTTGCGATCGCCTAAAAATCACGACTCACAGTAATAGCGATCTGATTTTAAAGATGTGTAACGCTATAATAAAATCGCTGTCATTAAAGCATTGCATATACGATTTAGTTGCCTATAGAGTCTTCAAACTTTGAAAGCATCTAATTGTAACAATCAAGAATATACATAAGGGTAGCAAATATGATTACTCAAACAATGGTGCAACCTTCTTTCTGGATAGAGGTTGGCATTCAAATCCAAAAGGTAAGAGGACTTAACCTTTTTAAGTTCAATGATGATCTCCAATTGCGCCTTGAAATCCTCATCGAGCGAAAAAAAAATAACATCCTCACTGTAGAAGAAAGTGCTGAGCTTGCTGGCATTACTGAACTTGATCGTATTTTCACACTTATAAATGCTCGCATTATTGCCGAGTCATGACCATCAGTTTCGCTAGTCGTCAACACATTCGCGATCAAGCTAATTTTCTATGTGAGTACTGCCATTCTTTTGAAGAAGCTAGTAGCTCACTATTTACACTCGATCATCTTATTCCACAATCCCTTGGTGGAGACGATACTGAAGATAATCTTGCCCTTGCGTGTCATCGCTGTAATGGTCGTCGTTACAACTTCACAGAGGGTATTGATCCTGAAACCCAAACAATCGTTTCAATCTTCAATCCTAGACAGAACAAGTGGTCTGAACATTTCATCTGGTCTGACAATGGATAAAAAATTCTCGGCATTACAGCCATAGGACGCGCCACAATTGAACGTCTCGATATGAACGATGAGCGTCATGATGATGGCGCTATTCAGAGTGCGCGTCGTTTCTGGATTCGTGGCGGCTGTCATCCGCCTGCCCATGATCCTCAACAGTAACCTATTGAGAAAGTTGAAGCGATCGCCTAAAAATCACGATTCACAGTAATAGCGATCGCCTAACTCCTCAAATCGCCAATATAAGAGCCAATTTGTTTAAGCCCCTGCAAAACTTGGATACGTTCTGCTGTATTTTCAAGTAACCGATAAGTAGGCGATCGCGTATATTGAGGAGCATTTTGGTGGCGATCGCATTTCAAGAACAATACTTCTCTTCCATTTGTAACCATTCCATAACAACTTGGCTGTAAGTTGGGAGCGCTCAGTAAATAAGTAAGTGCTTGGGGAATTCCCGCCGTAACGTCTAGCCTTGCAGGTTTTGATTCGATTACCAAAACCCAAAAACTATCTTGGATTACCAAAATATCAATTCTGCCTTGAATTGCGATCGCATTAGCTTCGTCAGCAACTTCGATATTGGTACTTACTTCTGCTTTTACCAAAAAAGGAAACTGATAGAAACCAGCCAAATCTAGCAATGGTGATACCACGACAAGCTTTACAATTTCTTCGAGAGGTGGTTCTTCTTGACTGAGATAGGTATAGTTGCGAGTAAGGCGATCTAATCCTTGTAGTTCCGCTTCGGTTAAAGTCGGTGCATGATTTAACCATTCATCAAAAAAGCGATCGCTAGAGTTAAGTCTCAATCCAAAGGTTTGGCGGAGAGTGCCAAGGGTAAGGCTACTAGCATTTGTAATCACGGTTAAATCCTTGTAGTAATTACATGAAGTTTAGAAGTCAAGACATTTGATTAAGGTTCTAATACCTAATATACGATATATGTAATAGAAAAATAGCGATCGCCCAGAAATCACGGCTCATAGTAATAGCGATCGCCTTTAAGAGATAGATTGTTGATGCGATTGCCTAGAACTCAGGTTACTTAATACTAATTGTTTGTGATATGCTCTCTCGAATAACATCCTGCAAGGTTACATTTTGCGAGAGAAAACTCTATTGAGCGATCTTAACCTGTAAAAATTATGTCATAACACTCATTGATCACTTTATCTGAAAAGTTATGTAATATGTACCTTTTATAAGTATCTATCCTTTAATCTGCAAGATAATACATAGTTAGACCTAAGAATGATTATTGGTACTTCCTATAGTCCTCAAAAAGCGTTTGTCGCTTTCGCGCGAGAATTTCTGGAGCATCTTGCTCAAAACGACTACAGTGCAGCACTCGCAAAGCTTGACCAAACATCTAGGAAATGGTCAAAGGCTGAGCTGCGTTCCGTCATTCAGTTTGCAATTGGGGATGAACCATTAGTTTCAGCAGTGGGTTTTAAGAGCTCTGCTGTGCCAGAGCTTATCGAGGTCGAACCCGGACAGTTCATTCTCCATCATCGAATTTCTGTAGCATCTGGCTGGTCAAAAGCGCGTCTTACGTTTAGATTTGTCCAGAAACCAAAGACAGGGTATTTTCGTGTGATTTTGGAGGGTATTGCAGACTATTAATTTAGAGTAGTTTTTTGGCTGCGGTTGTGGCGTTTGATTATTGAGCTAGTGGGGGGGTGATCGCATGAAAATCAAGACTCGAAGTAATTGCAATCGCTTACGGCTAACCCTTCAGCAGATAGATAATTGAAGCGATCAGAATTGACGTAGAGCAGTATCTGTCTTAATTTTCAGCTAACACGAAAATTAAACTACAGTTGTATTATAAATCTCACTTTAGTCGGTATTAACGATCATGAATGACAAATTAAAAGTTGCATATCGTCATCTGCTTTACGTTGCGATGCTTGACACCCGTAACTATTGCCAATCTAGAGACAAACCTAGCCGAAATCCTGTCGTTTGGTTTAAACAGTATCATGGCAGCCGTACTGCTGGGGCTATCGCTGACTGGTTACACAACCTCGCGTATTACAGTTCCATTGATTTTGATGGCTTTGATGAGCCAAGGTTTTGGGAGGAACATGACTACATTTGCAGCAGGTTTCTACACGACAATTTACAACGTTACCGACGTATTTTCGATGAGTGTCTATCGAACAAATTTTATGTGTGTTGACTAAATCCGAAGGCAACTAATCTAACCATTTTAATATGGTGGAGTATCGAACTTAGACAGCAGTTACATGGAGAATATTGATCTAATTGCCTAGAAATAAAGACTCACAGTAATAGCGATCGCTTTTAGGAGATTGATTGTTGATGCGATCGCCAAGGTAAGAACAACATTGGCTCATAGGTATTCTCTCCCATAAAATTTGAATCTAGTTCTATTTTGTATCGTAGTTAATCAATTCAATCAAGAAATCAAGCGATCGCCTGTCATAGTTAAAATATTTACATAAATATAATGATCCTCATTCAAACATGGCGGTTTGTAGTCCTCATCCTAGCTGGATTTAGCTTAAGTTTAGGTTTGTTGATGAGCTATTCGTTGAAATTACCACCAATAGTCATTATTATCATCTTGATCGTAGCTTTGTTGGCGATCATTACGATGTATGGGCGCGATCGCTGGCAATCGGGGACTGATAAATTACGGGTCAACCTGACAAATGGACAACAATCACAACAATTAATTGAGCCTAAAAACTATGACTCCAAAGAGATTATAGACTTACCAGAGCCTGTACAGCGATTTTTTAAGGCTGTGCTTCAGGATGGACAAGCGATCGTCACCAAGGTTGAACTATCTCAGCACGGACAGTTCCATATGAATGAAACAGAGACTAAATGGCATAGATTTACGGCTACACAACTTGTGACTACGCAAAAGCTAGGCTTTGACTGGGATGCCAAAATCCAGATGATTCCATTCATAAATGTATTTGTCCATGATACCTATCTTTTAGGAGAAGGAGATCTACAAGCCTCAATACTTGGTCTTTTCACGGTTGCCAAAATGCACAATACGACCGAATTAAACCAAGGCGAATTATTACGCTTCTTTGCGGAAGCGGTTTGGTATCCGACATCATTGCTCCCTAGTCAGGGTGTGATCTGGGAAGCGATCAATCAGCATTCTAGTCGCGCTACACTGACCGATAGAGAAATAACCGCCTCCGTTGTGTTTCAGTTTGATGCTGAGGGATTAATTACCAGTATGCGTGCTGAAGCCCGTTGTTATCGCGTAGTTGGAGGTAAATCGATGTTTATGCCTTGGGTCGGTAATTTTAGAGAATATTCCGTTTGTGATGGAATGCGGATTCCCTTGGAAGGAGAAGTAGGTTGGGAGCATCCTGAAGGTGTTCAACTCTATTTCAAAGGTAAAGTCACTAAAATCAATTATGAGTTTGCATCGTAGGCTTGGCGAGACTGTCAATTCACTAAATTGAGCCAACAATTCAGTTAATTGAAAAACAAAACCAGTAAGGTTTTGAGATTCCCAAAATGGCGTTGCCATTTTGGGAATTAGTATTACAGGATAATTGCCCACAATGCGATCGCTAATAGCATCGTGCTCAAATGTTGAGGTAAGAGAGATCGCCAAGACTGACGCGCAATCTTTTGGGTTAAAGCCCATGTCAATAGCACAGAAAAAATTAATACTATTCCCTGCAAAAATACTATGACCGCAGGATGGGCGATCAAAATTGGTAGACTTGCGCCATCCATTCCCAAAGTTGCCCAAGTAACGGGTAAAATCCGACCCGCTTCTTGAAGGAAGAGGTATAAATAATGGGCAAGATTTGCGCCTAGAGCTAAGGGTAAATATCCATAGGCAAGCTCGATAAAGGGTTTGGGTTTGCAGGTGTTAAGACTATAGGGTAACTGATTGTCTTGGCAATTTTTCTTCCACTTAATCATAATGAAATGGAGCGATCGCATGATGCCATAGGCAGCTAGGGGAACTGCTGCAACCACTAGTAAAATCAACACCGATAGCCCTAAATGTGGCAAGAATTCATTTCTATTAATTTGCCATGCGATCACTATTTGAATCTCTGGCAATCGATGCAGAAAAGCACCACCTAGTAATAGCAATAACAATGCAACTTCATAGGTGCGGGGCACATGGGTCGTCCATAACTCGATCGCGGGTGGACGGAGATTAAACTCTACGGAACGATGGGGACATGCCTTGAGACAGGTCATACATAGCACGCAGTCTCGATTATCTTGCAATTGGGCGGGATGAGAATATAACGGACAGCCATTAGTTTCTAGACCTTCGCCTTTTTTTGCCCCTCCCTTATAACATTGATAAGTAGTACATTCTGCGGAACAAGTCCCTTGCTGGGCGCGTAATTCGGTCATCGACAGCTTTGCAAATAGTCCATTCATCCCGCCAATCGGACAGAGATAACGACACCAATACCTCCGCTCAAAAATCAACGAACAAATCATTGCACCTGCCGTAATCAACAGTAGTAAATAAGCTGAGAGATAGGCGGTATTTTGTAAATTCCATAGTTCTTCCCATAGATAAATCAATACAAATAAACCGAAGAGAAACCAACCGCCCCATCGTTCGGAAACATCGCGATTCCAATGTTTTAGCTGTCGGGGATATAGCCACAATGATATTTTTTGCGTGACTTCTCCATAAATCATAAATGGACAGATCGCACACCACAGTCGCCCTACAAATGGGAAGCTGATTAAAATCAATGGCCACCACCATGCCCAAAAAAAGTTAAGGGCAATATTGCGATCGCGGGTTTGTGGTGCTAGAAACAATGTTGCGACCACGATCGCAAAGAAAGCGAGCGTAAATCCGTAGTTAAGGCGATCGGTGAACCATTCGCTGCGAAAGAAACGACGCAGGCTAGGATAAGTATTGAGCAGATTAAGACGAAATTTTTTTCCTTTGGGTTGGTTTGACCAAAATACTGCCTCCGTTAGAAATGGGGCATTTAATGACTGAATGATTGCCCTTCCTACCAAAAATCGTAACTCCTTTAGGTTCTCTGGAAAGTCATAGCTTTGTAAACTGCGTAAAGCTTCAGCAGAGATTGAGGGTTTGGGAATACCCCGATCGCGGCAGAATAAACTAATGTAATAATCCACATGGGGCTTAATGTCAGCCTTACGGACTCTCAGGGCAGGAACTTTGATGGAATGTTTAACATGGGATTCGCAGGTGGGTTGAGATTTCTCTGTCACCATAACGATCCGCGTTTCACAGATTAAAGGCTCCTCTTGTTCGTCACTGCCGATTGGTTGATAGGTGCGTGTTGCTAAAAGCTGCGTGATCTTAGGAAGCAATTCCTCTGGCAATTCTTGAATATTATTTAAAATGAGAGTTCCCATTCCCAAATAGGTTAATAAGCCAGCATTTCCCCCTGCTCTACCAAATAAATCGGCTCCACTTGCCTGTACTAAGTTGCAATTGACCTTAGCGATCGCTTCCCGTCGATAAGCTGAGTTAAAATGAATTAATGCCGCAATATTATCCTTATCCAGCCCTGGTTCCCCCAAAATTAGTACGGGCTCTCGATCTTCACTTGCCTGTTTGATTTCATGACGTAATCTTGTCGCATAGCGACTCTTCCCAATAACTCCGCGCTCGGCTTTAGTAATTAAGTAGGGCTGTAAAACCTGCGATCGCTCTTTTATAAACATAGTTTCACTAGATCGATTTGTATAGCTATATTCGCTTAAGTCAGGATATCAAACCGAATAGAGAGTTGCGGTGCGAAGCGCCGTAACTCTCTATTCGGTTTGATTTTTGTCCTCATATTACTGACTATAGCTATATTACAATTTATTATGGATTGGTTGGTAGAGACGGATAAGGATGGGCGGTGCTTCGCACCGCCCATCCTTATCCGTCTAGTAATTCACAAAAGTATTGTCGCGCTTTGGTGAATTGGTATAACTTCAGGTTAGTGGGAGTGCATCAAGATTTTAACGAAGCCATATCAATGACGAAGCGATATTTTACGTCGCTTTTCACGAGGCGATCGTAGGCTTCATTGATGTTTTGGATGGGGATAAGTTCGATATCAGCAGTAACATTGTGCTTACCACAGAAATCTAGCATCTCTTGGGTTTCTTTAATACCACCAATCAGAGAACCGCTCATACTGCGCCGACCGAAAATTAGGCTACCCACTGATAGTAAAAGTGGATCGGGTGGTACTCCAACTTGAGTGAGGTTGCCATCTCGTCTCAACAGGAAGAGGTAGGCATTGATATCATGTTTTGCAGACACGGTGTCGAGAATGAAGTGGAAACTATTGAGGTGTTGTTGCATCTCGTCTGCATTTTTAGAATTGACGACTTCATCTGCGCCCAGCCGAAGCGCATCTTCAACTTTGCTTGGTGAAGTAGTGAAGACCACGACGTGAGCACCGAGAGCTTTCGCCAATTTCACTCCCATATGTCCTAGCCCACCGAGTCCCACAATGCCTACTTTCTGACCCTTGGTTACATTGTGATGGCGTAAGGGCGAATAAGTTGTAATTCCAGCGCACAGCAACGGAGCGGTGGCGGCGAGATCCAAATTCTTCGGAATCTTTAGTACAAATTCTTTATCTACTACGATACTCTCAGAATATCCACCGTAGGTAATGCCACCAGTATGTTTGTCAGGAGAGTTGTAAGTCCAAATCGTTCCTTTCTCACAGAACTGCTCCAAGTTTTCTTTGCAGTTAGCACAGGTAAGGCAGGAATCGACCATACAACCCACGCCAACCGTATCACCTTCTCTAAACTTATTGACTTTCGCACCAACCTTCTTGACCCGTCCGACGATTTCGTGACCTGGAACGCAAGGGTAGGTGGTACTGCTCCATTCGCTGCGGACGGTGTGCAAATCGGAGTGACACACGCCGCAATATAGAATATCGATCTGCACATCATGCTCACCAAGATCGCGTCGTTCAAAGGAAAAGGGAGCAAGGGGAGCCGCGGCATTTTGGGCAGCATAGGCATTCGTTTTCATTGAGGTTTCTCCTGATTATTTGTTTAGATAAACTTACTTAAATGATTTGACTAAAGCCTCAAACTGCACTAGGAAAGACTTGTCGTGAGGTGTAACAGATGGAATTTTGCGATCGATATCTAGAAATTCATACACTGCCATTTGCGCTGCTCGTATTGAATACTCAACAGTGAAAACGACATCATCGGGAATCTCCACAAACTGGCTAATTAAAGCAAGGTTCTTAGAGCTACGGGGGATCGGCAATGGTCGATCCGTAGGTAAGCGTGGCATAAACATACTAGTAATGTATGGCATTCGACAAGGAATACAGTTTACAGTTCCTAGCATATCTAAATCGAAGCGTAGATGACCACAGAGTTCACGTAGAATTTCTTTACCATTACATTCATCCATCGGTTTAGGTACAAAATTTCCCACGCGATCGGGCAAAAGTCCATATCCCCAAAAAACTTGTACATCTTTGGGCTGATTTATAAAGTGGGGTTGATAGGCAAGTACGATTGACATCAGCCAATTTGAGTCTTTAAAAGTGATCAGCCCACCAGTTCCTGCTTGATTGCCGCTAAAATTAGCAACCAGATCGAAGAATTTGGAGTTCTTCAGCGTAACCGTAAAGGATTCCCATACAGATTCAGCAATACAACTATTAAAAACAGCAGGATTTCCAAAATCTAGGTTTTCCGCAGCCAGATTTTCCCATAGGCTCCAACTGTTGCAGTCTTCCTTCGTCAGCTTTTTGGGGGCGATCGCCATCGAACCCAAACTTGAGGCATCGGTCATCGATCCATTCTGTAGGAATACGCGATCGCCACTTTCAACTGCGATCGCTTTAGATTCACCTCCCTGCTGATAATGAATATCTGTGACGATTACCTCACCTTCTGAATGAGTACTAACCAGATCTGTGACCTTGCAATCTAGCTCAAAGCGAACATTTTGGGATGCAAGCCAACTCTGCAACGGCAGAATTAATGAATCATACTGATTATAGATCGTACGTTTAACCCCAGCCAGAGTTTCAATTCGGGTGAATTCGAGCATGAAGCGATGCAAGTAACGCTTGAATTCAACGGCACTATGCCATGGCTGAAAGGCGAATGTAGTTACCCACATAAACCAAAATTCCGTCTCAAAAAATTCTGGAGAAAGCCAATCAGTAATACAACTTGCAGCTAATTCGGATTCTGGAGCTTGGGTGAGCTTTAGCAATTCTTGTCGATTCTGCATCGAAAAGCCCATGGAGCTAACGGGAACCTTTGCACGACGACGATCCACAAGACGTGCCATCGAATTTGACCTGTGCTGTTCGTTAAATTCCATAGTTTCCGCATATACGGATTTGTCGGGAGTATGCAGGGAAGGAATAGATTTAAACAGATCCCATGTGCATTCATAATTATCAGTTGTCAACATGCGTCCTCCCCTCAGTGAATACCCATCAATAGAGTTCCCTGCTCCATCCATACTTCCACCTAAAAGAGATTTTACTTCCAAGATAAAAATATTCTCGCCAGAGATGCCACCATCTCGAATCATAAAGGCGGCGGCTGCCAAGGAGCCGATCCCTCCACCCAACAGATAAGCCCTAGATTTCTTGTCCATATCAATTCATTCCTATTAATATCTTATTTATTAGGTAAGTGAGCTTAATTGAATATAAAACCCTAAAACCTGCGGCGCACGCGCAGCGTGCGCCGCAGGTTTTAGCTCTGGATTTTAATTA
>NZ_LIRE01000499.1 GCF_001402795.1 Pseudanabaena sp. 'Roaring Creek' | reverse complement strand
AAAAGAACTAATTAGATAGTCACTATAAAGATCTAACATGTTCATCTTCATGTTTTTATCTTCTTTCCTCATCTTAGCTTGGTTTCGGCAAAGCAATTACTCTCAAACCTACTTCCAGTATACATTCTCAGTCATTTTTTTTGGGCGCTTTCTATCTGCGTAAGGTGAGTAACTTAACTATTATGATCAATAACCTGATCATACTGCAATCGCCCAACTACAATCCCAGCATGAATCCCAAGCCTCTCAGCAAACTCAATCACATCCTCACGCGATCGCAGTGTAGATAACTCCACATCATACTCTGATGGAATTAAAAACTCCTTAGCCCAAGCATTTGCCTCATCCTCCTGCTGTGACTCAAGGCGATCGCCATTACCAGAATACTCCCTTCCCGCTATAAAATTAGACATTAAAAACCAAGAATTAGCGTTGCGGCGCTTCGCGCCGCAACGTCTAATTTTTCACTAGGAAGGGAGTATATCCTTCTTATCGTGCAGTAAAATATGCGCCGCCTCATGGAAAAACGTAAACCGAAAGCGATCGTTCTGTTCCCCAATACGTGTTTATTGATTTTATAGCTTAAAATCGCTTAATATTCGGTCTTGCGATTTGGGTATAGTGAAGTGAGTGCAAACTAAAATTCAGAATAATAAATAATTTCACTTTAAGATTTCACTTGCTCGATCGCTTAGGCACTTGCGGATAAAAAATTTAGTGAAATAGCAGAAAAGGCGATCGCGCAAAAGCATAAGTAATTTAAGTGGGGCAAGGGTTTTGAAGTTAAGAAATGGCTACGCCATTTCTTAACTTCAAAACCCTTGCTAAGTTTAGTTTTTAATTCACGAAAGTGTTGCAACACTTTCGTGAATTGATATGAGTGGGGCATTAGTCGCAGATTGAGCAGAGATTACTAATGGTTTTGGCGATTAAAGCAATCGGTTGCTTTAACCGATTGCTTCGGTTATCCGAAGCTCGTATTCCCAACAGTCGGGTAATATATACTGGTAGTCCAAAATCGTATTAAAGATCACGTTTGGCGCAATCCCCGTTTTAACTGCATTCGGTAGCTATGTTTAACTTAAAAAACCTGATTGGCGATCCTAATAAGCGCAAGCTTGACAAACTCCGTCCCGAAGTGGCTCTCATTAACTCCCTAGCCCCAGAGTTAGCGGCGCTGAGCGATCGCGAATTGCAAGGAAAAACAGGAGAGTTCAAACAACGACTCGAACAAGGCGAACCGCTTGACGATCTGCTACCTGAAGCCTTTGCCGTCGTCCGCGAAGCTGCCACCCGTGTTTTAGGGCTGCGGCATTACGACGTACAAATGCTAGGTGGGATGGTGCTTCATCGGGGCGAAATTGCCGAAATGAAAACAGGTGAAGGCAAAACCCTCGTCGCAACCTTGCCCAGCTACCTCAATGCCCTCTCAGGAAAAGGTGTGCATGTGGTTACGGTTAACGACTACCTCGCCCGCCGCGACGCAGAATGGATGGGGCAAGTCCACCGCTTTTTGGGGATGTCGGTAGGCTTGATTCAAAACTCTATGGAGCCATTCGAGCGCCGCAAAAACTATAGCTGCGACATTACCTACGCCACCAACAGCGAGCTTGGTTTCGACTACCTCCGAGACAACATGGCGACTAGCATCGAAGAAGTGGTGCAACGTCCCTTTAACTTCTGTGTAATTGACGAAGTTGACTCGATCCTGATTGACGAAGCGCGAACACCGCTGATTATTTCGGGAATGGTCGAGCGTCCGACCGAGAAATATATGGGCGCAGTAACGATCGCTGCCCAATTACAAAAAGAAACCCACTACGAAGTTGACGAAAAGCAACGTAACGTCATCATGACTGATGAAGGCTTTGAACTTGCGGAAAAGCTGCTTAACGTTACCGATCTATTCGATCAAGCCGATCCTTGGGCGCATTATGTGTTTAATGCCCTCAAAGCCAAAGAATTATTTTTAAAAGATGTCAATTATATCGTTCGCGATGGCGAAGTGACGATTGTTGATGAATTTACAGGGCGTGTTATGCCAGGTCGCCGTTGGAGCGACGGATTGCATCAGGCGATCGAAGCCAAAGAAGGGGTAGCGATCGAAAATGAAACCCAGACCCTCGCGACAATTACCTATCAAAACTTTTTCCTGCTCTATCCCAAACTTGGTGGCATGACTGGTACGGCAAAAACCGAAGAAGCCGAACTTGGCAAAATCTACAATCTCGAAGTCACCACCATGCCTACCAACCGTAAGAGTGGACGGGGTGATTGGTCAGATGTAGTTTACAAAACCGAAGCCGCGAAATGGCGAGCCGTTGCCGAAGAATGTCGCGAAATGCATGAAATGGGTCGTCCTGTGCTCGTTGGAACTACGAGTGTTGAGAAATCAGAAGTTCTATCGCGTTTGCTCAGTGAAAAAGATATTCCTCACAATTTGCTAAATGCGAAACCTGAAAATGTAGAACGCGAATCAGAAATTGTCGCCCAAGCAGGTCGCAAGGGTTCGGTAACGATCGCCACGAACATGGCAGGTCGCGGCACGGATATTATTCTCGGCGGTAACGCTGACTACATGGCGAGGCTGAAAGTCCGCGAAAGCTTCATGCCGCAAATCGTTCGTCCTGAAGACGATAACGACTTTACTAATGCAGGTCAGAGAATGTTTGGCGATCGTCCCGAAAAGGGTCAAGGCTTTGGCTCCAATATCGAAAAATCAAGAAAGAAGAATTGGAAAGTCTCCGATAGCCTTTTCCCTTGCCAACTCTCTAAGGATGCCCAAGCCTTGCTGAAGGATGCCGTTGATTTTGCGGTTGATAAGCTGGGAAGAATGAGTCAAGCGGAACTAGAAGCAGAAGAAATGCTTGCGGTCGCCTCTGAGAAAGCCCCGACCGACGATGAAGTTATTCAAAAATTGCGCGATGCTTTCATCTTGATCAAACGGGAATATGAAGCTGTCACCGATGCCGAGCATGAAGATGTTACTAAACTCGGTGGTCTCCATGTCATTGGTACGGAACGTCACGAGTCGCGCCGCGTTGACAATCAGTTGCGCGGTCGTTGCGGTCGCCAAGGTGACCCTGGTTCCACCCGCTTTTTCCTCAGTCTCGAAGATAATCTGATGCGGATTTTTGCAGGCGATCGCGTAGCGGGCTTGATGAACGCCTTCCGTGTAGAAGAGGATATGCCGATCAGTTCGGGAATGTTGACTAGCGCCCTAGAAAACGCCCAAAAGAAAGTGGAAACCTACTATTACGACATTCGGAAGCAGGTCTTTGAATACGACGAAGTCATGAACAATCAGCGTCGAGCGATCTATGCCGAGCGTCGCCGTGTTCTTGAAGGGGAGAATCTTCGCGATCGCGTTATCGAATATGCTGAACGCACGATGGATGATATAGTCAATGCCTATGTCAACCCCGAACTTCCTCCTGAAGAATGGAATCTTGTGGCAATGGTCAAAAAAATCAAGGAGTTTGTAAATCTGCTCCAAGATCTTGAACCAGAACAACTCGATGATATGTTTTTACCTGAAATGCAAGCATTCTTAAGGGAAGAAGTCCGTCGAGCCTACGAAATCAAAGAAGCGCAAGTCGAAGCATTGCAAACTGGCTTGATGCGTCAAGCCGAGCGTTTCTTTATTTTGCAACGCATTGATACGCTCTGGCGTGACCACCTCCAAGCAATGGAAGCCTTGCGCGAGTCCGTCGGCTTGCGGGGCTATGGTCAAAAGGATCCCTTAATCGAGTACAAGAGCGAAGGCTACGAAATATTCCTAGATATGATGACCCAGATCCGTCGGGATGTTGTCTACTCGCTATTCGAGTTCGATCCTCGCCCACAGCAAACAGACACAATCGAAGCCGAATTTGTCTAATTAAATAGTCCCAACACCAAAAAGAGAGGAGTGGCAACTTATGTCACTCCTCTCTTTTTGGTGTTGGGCATTTTCAATATTTCAACATTTCAATATTTCAATATTTCTGGCGATCGCTATATATTGCGGTTTTCATTTTGCCGTAGGCATAAGTAAACTTAAAACCCAGAAGAGCATACCGCCCGCGCAGCGGGCGATATGCTCTCTGGTTTTGTTTTTTAATTATGCCTAGCTACTTATTAGGATTGTTTTTTTGTTTTCAAATGAGTACGCACTCATTTGAAAACTGCAATAGCTATCGTTCAAGAAGAGAAGGTTGGCGCAAAGCGCCAACCTTCTCTTCTTAGGGCTTGATCTTGTCTTAAGGCAAGGGGCGACAGCTATAATTATCTGAAAGAGATAAATTTAAGCGAGGCTCCAGATGATTTCTACTAAGAGCAGGATCGGTATTATCGGTGCGGGGACATCAGGTGCTTATCTCGCCAGTTTATTAATTCAAGAAGGTTTTCAAGTTGATTTGTTTGAGAAAGCACCCGTGGTTCGTACCGATGGATGTGGCATTTTGATCGTCCAAGCTGGTATGAAAGCTCTGCATGAAGGAAATCCGAGGATCAGCAAAAAAATTATCGACTCTGGCGATCCTGTTAAATTATTTGAGTTTCGCAATCTTAAGGGTGGATTGGTCAATGCAGAAACCGTTACCTACGCCGAAGACGAACTACCAGGAATGCTCGTACATCGCAAGGCAATTTTAGAAGCAATCCTCGAAACCTTGCCAGCGAATATAATTCATTTTAACGCGCATTTATCTGCAATCACACAAACAGAAAATAGGGCGATCGCCTATTTTAAGGATGGAAGTCATTGGGAAGGAGACTTAATCGTTGGTGCAGATGGAATTCTCTCAAAGGTACGTCAGTCCGTCGCTCCAGATATAAAACCATCCTACCTTGGCGATCTCGTTTGGCGGGGAATCGTAGTTGATGATAGCTTCTGCCCCGAAGGAAACTTTTTCGTTTACGTTCGCGGAAGAGGGATTTATGCGAACTTCTTCCATATTGGTGCAAATCGAACGCATTGGGGCTTCTTTGTTGAACAAGCGCTAGACGATTCAGAAATTGGCAGATTGCAACCTGCTAATATTGCCATTCCTCCTCAAGAATTAGCGAAACTGCCTGAGGATGCCAGAAATGTCATTGCTTCTACCCCTTTAGAAAGTATTATCTGCCGCTATTCCTATGATATCGATCCCTTGCCCCAGATCTACAGTGGTCGAGTACTCTTAATTGGCGATGCTGCCCATGCCAAAAGTCCGACCCGTGCGAGGGGAATGACTTCTGGTTGGGAGGATGGACTATCTCTGGTGAAACATCTCAAATCTAGTCATATTATTGCTGAAGCTTTACAAAACTTTCAGAATGAGCGATTGCCCATTGTCCATGAATACCAGAGAACGAGTCGAGAAATGAGCCAAAAAATTGGTCGTCGTTAGAACTTTTATGGGCGATGGGCAGTCTAAAGCAAAGTCTAAAGCAAAGTCATCAATGCTAACCAAATAGCTTCAGTATGGACATAAACCTATGGATCGCATCGTACAGAAAGCTCATTTCTTAAGAAGGGCAGGATTTGGGGCAACCCTTGACGAACTCAACAGCGATACGACTCCTGACGTATTGCTTTCAACATGGTTGAATACATCACCTGAGATCGATGTACCCGCACCAATGCCTATAGTCCAAAAAGGAAAGCAGGATCAGGCAAGAGCCATGTGGAAATGGTTATTGCCGCAGATGGTAAAGTCAAGTAATCCTTTGCATGAGCGCATCGTCAACTTTTGGCGCGATCGCTTTGTGGTATCCCTTCGCAAAACTGGTCGAGCCCAACTCCTACTGGACTACGAAAGGAGACTGCGCACTTACGCCATGGGTGATTTCCAAGAGTTGCTGATGCAGATCACCACCAGCCCAGCCATGCTCAATTATTTGGACAACGATCAAAATCGTTCAGGCAAGATTAACGAAAATTACAGCCGCGAGGTCATGGAATTGTTTACCCTTGGGCAAGGAAATTACACTGAAAAGGATATCCAAGAAGGGGCAAGGGCGCTAACGGGCTGGCAAGTAAAATTGCGTCCTGAGATGGGCGTGGCGGATGTAACCTTTGTGCCTCGTCGCCATGATGATGGCATTAAGACTTATCTGGGTCATACAGGCAAACTTAGCACTCAGGATGTGGTCGAAATCTTAGCAAACCATCCTATTACCGCCAGAAAGTTAGCTGTGGATCTTTGGAGTACCTTGGCTTACCGCAATCCCGAACCTGAGATCGTCGATCGCCTTGCGGGGGTATACCAAAAGAATAATCGCAGTATTAAAGCAGTAGTGGCGGCGGTTTTTAATAGTCCTGAATTTTATAGTAGTAAATCCTATCGCAGCCATCTCAAAACACCACTGTATTTTGTCTTGAGTAGTTTGCGCCAACTGCAAATCGAGGCAGATAGCGATCGCGTAATTGGCGACTTACGAGCAATGGGGCAAGTTCCCTATAATGCGCCATCGGTGAAAGGTTGGCAGGGAGATCAGGGTTGGTTGACTGCACCTTCTTTGTTGACAAGGATTAATGTTGCCCAGCAATTCACGAAGGAATATGGCGATGATGGTGGATTTAAGTTCGATCCCGATCGCTACAGTGCTAAAGATATGGTCACAGTTCTACTGGATGGTAATGGCGATCGTCAATTAGAATCGCAATTTACGGGGTTATCTAAACGGGAAATTGCTGCCTTGATTCTTGCTTCGCCAATCTATCAACTGGCTTAGATCTAAGGGAAAGTAAGCCTTGTCAAGATGAGTTGATCGTTATTTTAGAAACATTTGAAGGATGAGCAGAAGGATAAACAAGGAACATGAACAGAAGAGATTTTCTTGCATTGATGAGCAGCACGGCAGCAATGGCGATCGTCGCCCCCAGTTGCAGTAGCGCTGCTTTAAGTAGCGATCGCAAAACCCTTGTCGTGATCGAACTCGCGGGGGGGAATGATGGGTTAAACACGATCGTTCCCTTTAATGATGCCAATTATCGTAAACTACGCCCTACGATCGCGATTAAAGATGGGATTCCCATTTCCAATCAAGCAGCCTTCCATCCAGCTCTCAAGGAGCTAAAGCCGATTTTAGACAAGGGACGTTTGGCGATCGTTCAGAATGTCAGTTATCCCAATCCCAATCTCTCGCACTTTCGTTCTAAGGAAATCTGGCAAAGCGCTCATCCTCAAGGAGCAAGCGATACGGGTTGGTTAGCAAGGTATTTAACCGATGTGAAGGCGAAAACTGCCGACGCGATTTTTCTTGGCGAAGAATATCCCCTCGCCCTTACTGGTGACAGCGATCGCTATCTGCAATTGTCTCCCAATCTAGCCGTTCAGCAACGGGGGAAACTGGGAGAGGCAATGCGCTCAGTTTATAACAATCCCCAAGGTTCCGAATTTGCGGAACAGGTGCGCCGCTCGGTTCTTGATAGTGAAGAGGCTGTCAAACAACTTACTAAGGATCTCAATCAACGCCAAGCCAATCATGGGTATGCCAAAACGGGAATCGGCAATCAATTTGCGCTGCTAGGTCGCGTTTTAGAGTCACAACCCAAGGTAGTCTACCTAACAATTGGTGGTTGGGATACCCACGCAGGACAGGTACGCCGCCACCAGCAATTACTAGGCGATCTAGGGGCAGGGCTAGCTGCCCTCGATCGCGATATCCAAGCCCATAATATGCAAAAAAATGTCTTAATTATGGTGCAAAGCGAGTTCGGTCGTCGTCCTGCCGAAAATGGCAATGGCGGAACCGATCATGGTACGGCTGCTCCCGTTCTATTATTGGGAAATGTACGCGGTGGTTTATACGGTGGTAAGCCCGCATTAGATAGCCTCGTTCAAGGTAATCTACCAATGCAAGTGGATTTTCGTAGCATTTATGGCGAAATTCTCGATCGATGGGAAGGAATTACTGCATCCAAGGTCTTGGATCAAGATTTTCCCAAAGTTGGTATTTTATAAGCATTTAATCATATACCTAAGTAGCTAGGCATAATTAAAAAACAAAACCTAGAAGAGCGTACCGCCCGCTTAGCGGGCAGTACGCTCTTCTAGGTTTTAAGTTTACTTAACTCCAAATATAGAAGGTTGGCGCAGCGTGCCAACCTTCTATATTTGGAGTTTTATATTCAAGGTAAGCCTTAATAAGTGGTACTGGTCAGCTA
>NZ_LIRE01000046.1 GCF_001402795.1 Pseudanabaena sp. 'Roaring Creek' | reverse complement strand
GCTACACTTTTGGGAATTGAAAACCAAATCCAGTAAGGCTTTTACTTTTGGGATTTTGAAATTTGCCAGTTTAACCCGAACTCACGTTAATTAAAAACCAGAGCCATAATCTGTGGTGTAGGCTGAGCCTGCACCACAGATTGCGGGCTTAGCTAATTACTTGCCGCCTTTTTTGAGGGCGAGAATTGCTTCGACAGAAGCAGTGTCTTGGCTGGGATAATTAGCGGTAATCGCCAAACCACGGATAGATTCAATCAGAGCCTTAGCTTCTGGAGGAGTTTTGGCTTTCTCCGCAGCAGGCATGAAGGCTTGGACAATATTCCAAGTTTTATCAGCATCGATATAGAAATAGCCAACATTACTGGTAGGAAGAGTACTAATCACTGACTTAAAGGTGGCATCACCATCGATCGCAGCAGTAGGCTTGGGCACGAATAGCGATACGATCGGAGAAGCCGTGAGAAATACTACATCCTGTTGACTCCAGCCGTGAGATACGATCGCCCCTGGAGCGCCTGGTGCTGACCATTCCGTCACCGCAACTCCGCCAACATCTTTTTTGCTCACCTTGCCGCCATTTTTAGCAACAAAATCATCTAACTTCGTCAGTAGAGATTCACCCGCAGCACGTTTCGTGGTCTGGATCAGTAGCAAGGGTGCGAGTCCTTGAGTTTGGGCTAAGATTCCTTCAGGCTTGCCCTCAATAGGAGCGAGCGCATATTCACCATCCATCCATCCAAAGATATCCTTATCAAGATCTAGAGCCAATGGAGAAGACTTCAATTGAGTGCGCGTGTCATCGATGCTTTTCTTGAGTTCGGGTGTTTTTTCAGCTGACTTGACAAATTGTTCCCAAGAACTGTTGATATTAGAGCCATTGATCACCATGAATGCTTGAGAAGGAATCTGAGCAATGACCTTGTTGGGTGAATTTTTGAGAGCGGCAATTGCATCGGGATCAAATTTACCGAGAGCTTTAAAGCGGATGCCCGCATCATCGATACCGAAACCCATATTCAGGGATTTCAGCTTTTTCAATTGCTCTAATGATTCGGGGGGAATGGTCTGCGATTCGGGACTTAGTGCTGACAATTGCACGATGGATTCGCCAAAATTGGGAACAAAAACTTGGAAGACGGGGTTTTGAATTTTTAGATCGTCAGCACCTACGGAACCAGCTAGGGAAGCTTCGCCTTTGAAAGTATCGATCGCTTTCTGAGTAGTTTGCTCTTGAGGGGTGACGATCAAGTAATCACCGACCATTGCCGTAACACTGGCATTCGTGCCTTCACCATATTGGGTGACTTTTACGCCTTTATAATCGGATTGTTTTTCCTTGCCACCCGCTTTAGTTTTAACCCTATCGGTCAAGAACTTCTCGGCACCTACCTTGTCCTTAACCTCAACTACCACCAAAATATTGGGAACTGCTTTTGTATCAGGAGTAACTTTGTCTTGTACGAATTGTACCGAACCTGTATCGCTCATTGGAACGTAGCGGACTGGGGCAACAGCTTGGGTACGCGGTAAGAGACTGGCGGTTTTAGTGGAGGGTAGAATGGCGATGGTGATATTTTTACCAATCCAAGGCTTGACATCTTTTTCATAGTCAAAGTCACCTGTGGAGAGGTTGGTCTTTACCTTGGCGAGCATATCATCGTAAAGCTTTTTGGTCTCTGGCGAGAGGAACTGCTCTAGTTTTGATAGGGCTTCCCCATCCGTTGACAGAGACATTGCCATCAATGACTGTTTGGGGACAATCGTAAGTGTTCCCGTACTACCACTAGCCGTAGGTGTAATAGTTGGTTTGTTGAAGAAGAAGTAAGCACCTACGCCACCAGCGACAACCACAGCCGCGCCACCAATAAGTGGTAGTAAATTTGGCTTTGTTTCTGTCATAAATTTAAGACCTCAATTTTATTTTAATTTTATTGATTTCAAGATGTCAGTATAGTACTTAAGTCAAAATCACCATAGATTGGATTTACACATTGGTTGTGAGATCGATCGCATTGAATATCCAACAAGACTGCTGCAAAGTCTCCAAATAAAGCTATGGCATGAGTCAAGACAAAATAGGGAGAAGATAGCGATCGCTAAATATAATCTTCATATTTCTTAGAATTTATCTAAGTACCTCAGCATAATTAAAATCCAGATCTAA
>NZ_LIRE01000498.1 GCF_001402795.1 Pseudanabaena sp. 'Roaring Creek' | reverse complement strand
CCCCAAAAAGGGGGCGCTTCCACAAACCCTTTAGGATTGCTATATTGCAATATATTTTGCCAATATTTTGGCAAAATATATTGCATATTTGTACTATTGCTGTAATATAGTAAAGCACTTGAAATGCAATTGCGGTCATGGTGGAATGGTAGACACGCCATCTTGAGGTGGTGGTGGCGAAAGCTGTGAGAGTTCGAGTCTCTCTGACCGCATATCAAAATAAACAGATAAGGATGGTTGGTGCTTTGCACCAACCATCCTTATCTGTTACTGTAGCTACTCCCTTCCCACCAAAGAAATAGACATACAAAATCAAGAATTATACCAATTCACGAAAGTGTGACAACACTTTTGTGAATTAAAAACTAGACCTAGTAAGGGTTTTCAAGTTAAGAAATGGCTACGCCATTTCTTAACTCGATATTATGACGTTGCGGCGCGAAGCGCCGCAACCTCTAATTTGGGAGTAGCTGCAAACCTAAGCGACAGCTATAGTAATCTTGAAATCTAGTTTACTTAATGCTTTTAAATCCATGTCTCGCCAAGTTGATTGTCAAAAAGAATGTACCAATGGCTGTATCCTCGGCGATAAATGCCCTAATTTGGAATATCTTGCTAAAGCTCGTAAGCTTTTAGCCGAGACCTCCATTGACAAGTTAATTGAAATTTCTGACTCCCGCTTTTTGCCGCCCCCTCCTCCTGCCCAGTAATACCAAAGCTCAAAATGGCTACGCCATTTTGAGCTTTGGTATAGCTATATTCACTTAAGTCAGGACATCAAAGCCAATAGAGAGTTGCGGCGCGAAGCGCCGCAACTCTCTATTGGCTTTGATGTTGAATTCCCAAAAGATGATTGGCGATGCGAAGCACCGCCAATCATCTTTTGGGTTTTAGCTATTTAAGCTTTTCTTTTGCCTTTTGCCAGAACTGCTCCAGTTCCTCAGTTGTAAAACTTTCGATGGGGCGATCGCTTAACTGTTCGATTGTTTCTAGCCGTTGAATAAATTTACGGTTAGTAGATTGTAAAGCAGCAGCAGGATCGAGGTCGTACCAACGGGCGACATTGATCAGGGTAAATAATAAATCTCCCAGTTCCGCCTGTTGGTTTTCCTTAGATTCATGGGCGATCGCTTGATGCAATTCCCCTAACTCTTCGTGAAACTTTGCCCATACCCCTTCCACATTGTCCCATTCAAACCCATTCGCTGCGGCTTTCTGAGAGATTTTCATGCCTGCGGTTAAAGGGGGCAGCGATCGCGCATAGCGTTTGAGTTTGTAGATGAGTTTCTGAGTATCCGCTAGATTTTCACCCTTCTCCTCCGCCTTGATTCTTTCCCAATTTTGATGGATTTCGTCCATATTTTCCGTTTTGACATCACCAAAGACATGGGGATGGCGACGAGTTAATTTTTGGGCAATGCCTTCGGCAACTTCCGCAAGCGTAAAAGTATGGGTTTCACTGGCAATCTGAGATTGCAAAACTACCTGCATTAATAGATCTCCCAACTCTTCCGCGATCGCTTGACTATCTCCGCCCTGAATGGCATCTACCACCTCATAGGCTTCTTCGATCACATAGGGGATAAGACTTTCAGGTGTTTGTGCCAAATCCCAAGGACATCCACCATCGGGCGATCGCAGTTTCGCTACAACATCGATCAAATTTTGTAAGGCTATCAAGTTTGCCGAATTATCGAAACTCATAATATTTGTTTAATGTTAAGAAAAGTAACAAAATGCTATAATAATTTCAATAAAAATATTGCTTTTAACAAACTATATATAGCGTCAATCTTGCCGCCAGAGACCTGCCCAATGAGTAATACCGTTAGTCCCGATCCTGAGATGCTAAGAAAACTTCTAGAGCCTTTACTAGAAGATTTTACCTACTGGTTCGACCGTTCTCAGAAATTACTATCCAACGAACGCATAGATTTTTTGTCGGAAACGGATCAAAAAAGTTTGCTAGAACGGGTTGAAAATGCTCTCAAGGAGGTTGCAGTGTCAGTCTCACTATTTCGGGCTACAGGTCATCAAGTTGGTGTAGATATGACAACTATGAAACCTTGGCATCAACTGTTGATGGAGTGTCAAGCCGTAGGGATGCGCTACTATCGTAATCAAGTAATTTAAAATTTTAATTTCGATTTCTACCCGCACCGATTAATCCTCTATCAGTCTCCTGTTATAAAAACTTAAGAATTGGCTTAAGAATTGGAATTGAGAGTTTAAAAATAGTTTCAATATCTATCTAAATCTGGTGTCTTCTTATTTTTTCATCAGGGCTTCCCTATTTCACTTAAATTTATATATTTTTCAGGAAAGTAGACATGGTACAAATCATTTACATACTCGCTTTTACTGTGCTCTCTATTTTTGCTATTAGCAATCTTATTCGTAGCATGATTGCACTTTCTCAAAATGAATCGCGCAGCTATCAAGATAATCGCCGCCGCCGCGTGTCGCCTCAGTACGCACATCCTGAGTTATGGGATAAGGATGGCAAATATATTGACGAACCACTAATGGTTATTAAGTCTATTAATGTCGATGATGCCCGCTCAAGACTTGACGCTCTCTACAATTCGTCACCTAGTGGCGAAAAATAAGCAGGTAAAAAAGCAAAGCGTAAACGATACTTAGTATCGTTTACGCTTTGCTTTTTTACGCGATCGCTTCTATTCAGATGTACGATAGATCGGGTCGGTTTTCGTAGGTAGCAGCTACGAGACGTAAGGGGGAAAGTACGGTGCAAACCCGTCACTGTCCCGCAACTGTGAATATTTTAGAGCTTGAGGTTGGCTGATGTCGTTGCCCTTAGGCGGTTCTAATTTGCCCTTAATTTGCTCCTAATTTATAAGTCAGGATGCCCGCCGACTGTTTGCTGTAAATTTTCGCGATCCCCATATCATCTGCGAGGTACGGATGAATCATAGTCTATTAGTTTGTACTACCTGTGCCAGCACTTGGCAAAATGGCAAAAAGGTAGGTATTAGTGGTGGTGAAACCCTGCTAAAAGAGCTTTCTCAATTGCATCAAGAACGGGCGAGTGATAAATTGCGATCGCAGTTTGAAATCCGTGCCGTGTCATGCATGAGCGCCTGTAGCCATGCTTGTGTCGTTACTTTTGTCTCCGAAGGGAAATACTCCTATCTATTTGGAGATTTGCCCATTGATAAGGAAAATATGCCCACAACAGCCTCGGCGATTCTATCCTGTGCGGAAATATATTGCGATCGCGCTGATGGCAGTCTCGCATGGAAAGAGCGTCCTGAGCCATTAAAAAGTGGCGTGATTGCTCGCATACCACCTGTTTGAGCGCAAAACGCTGTTGACTGAGCAAAGTCCAAGCCCTATTTTTCTCCTATAGTTGCCAGTTGTATCAGGACATAAACCCCAAGAGAGGGTTGCCGCACAGTGCGCGGCAACCCTCTCTTGGGGTTTGATTTTGTCCTAACAAGATTGGCGGCAGCTATGTATGAGGACATAATTCCCAAGCTCAAAATGGCGTAGCCATTTTGAGCTTGAAAAACCCTTGCTGGGTTTGGTTTTCAATTCACAAAAGTGTTGTCACACTTTCGTGAATTGGTATAAAAACCAAGAATTGATTGGCGGCGCGCCGCGCCGCCAATCAATTCTTGGTTTTTGATTTGTCCTAAGGCAAGTGACTGTAGTTATACATTCATAGAACAAATTTGGTTTGCTTAACTTGCAATTTTGTTAAAAAATTTGAAATAAAACAGTAAAAGCCTCGCTTAGCGAGGCTTTTACTGTTTTATTTCAGCGTAAACTGTTCTAAAAAGATTTAAAATCAAGGGGCGATTGTAATTCTGATAATGTCGATAGATTTTTTGTATAGAACTAAAATTTAAAAACTAAAATTTAAAAACCGAAATTCAAAAAACAAATTTGTA
>NZ_LIRE01000497.1 GCF_001402795.1 Pseudanabaena sp. 'Roaring Creek' | reverse complement strand
TATAGTTGTTTTAAATAACTTGTAGACGGGCTTCGACTTCGCTCAGCCCTCGGTGTAAGCTAGCTGAGCGAAGTCGAAGCTGTAGTTTTTATTTGAATTATCTATAAAAAGCAAACCCAAAGCCTAAAAGTAAAAGCCCTGCGTAGCAAGGCTTTTACTTTTGGGCTTTGAGAAAGTTTATTTAACACAGCTTTCATGCCGCTTAATTTAGCCTATTTCGCCACTGCGCTAATTGAGCTTTGGTTTTGCTATCAATACGATTGCCCAATAAATTATTTGTGTTTGCCTTTTGGGGCTTTTGGCGACTTTGGACAGATCTTAGCGTTGCTTCGACCTCTTGCTCTAGGGCAGTAGCGGATAGCCACTCTGCCCCAAAACCAACGGCGGTTAACTGCTGAGCGCGATCGGAAGTTACGACAATAATCCTTTTGAGATGCCGCAGCGGATCACGGCGGTACTTGCCACATTGACGCTCGATATAGGTATCCGCCGTTTCGTTATGATCGGTAAAATACAGTTTGAGATTTTTGGTAATTCTTTCAGCCTTGGCGGGGGTTGCTTGCACATAGGCATCGAATACCAATGTCGTCTTGTAGCCATGAAAAGCACTAAAATTTACCATCGTCTCAGTTAAATGCGATCGGGCAATGTCAAACCCTTGCAGATCTCTCATTTCCTGCAAATGTCGCCACAGACCAATCACGTTATAGCCGTCCACCAACATAACTGGTGGATGTTCCGAAGACATAATGGTAGACCGCTAGATAGAATTACTTACTCTAATTCTGACACTAGAGTTTGCAAATGTTGTACTGGGATCGGCTTCAATCTCGAAATCAAGGCGAGAACGATCGAGGGGAATGGGGTTGCATGATATGGCTGTAGCCACTTGCGTTAGAAAAAACAAAATCCAAAAGACGATTGGCGGCGCTTCGTACCACCAATCATCTTTCGGATTTTATGTTCTAAGTAAAACTTGCAATACTACATAATACCAATTCCCAAAAGTGTAGCTACATTTTTGGGAATTGAAAACCAAACCCAGTAAGGGTTTTAAAATCACAAAATGGCTACGCCGTTTTGTGATTTGGTATAACTGAATAAATAACGTTAAAAGTAGTTACAAACGTCCGAGAATAATTAAAAAATAAAGTTAAAGCCTGTAGCGAACGTACTAC
>NZ_LIRE01000496.1 GCF_001402795.1 Pseudanabaena sp. 'Roaring Creek' | reverse complement strand
GACTGGCGGCGCTTCGCGCCGCCAGTCGATTCTTGGGGTTTCAAGTAAAAAAAACAAAACCAGAGAGCAGACCGCCCGCGCAGCGGGCGGTCTGCTCTTCTCGGTTTTAAGTTTACTTATGCCTAGCTACTTAATACCAAGTTAAGAAATGGCGTAGCCATTTCTTAACTTGGTATTACTTCCTAAGAAAGGAAATGGCATTATTGACGCTTAAGACGGTTAATTTCGTCTTGCAGTTCGTCAATTTGGCGTTTCAAGCGTTCTGCTTCACTTTCAGACTTGTTCTCTTTCTTTGGAGATTGAGAAACATCCACGGATCCAGCAGTATCGCCGCGTTTGTAATTGCCAGACTTGATATTGCGATAATCTTCCGACTCAGCCCATTCGCGAATATAATGAACGCGCTCTACGGGAAAAGGATGGCTGAGCATGGAACCAGCCCCAAAACCGTTGTAGAGCATGAATTTATAAATTTGATTGAGATTATCCTTATCAAGTTCTTGATAGGCTTCCGATTGCCGAATAAATTCGGGCAAGCTTAATTCATGGGCAAAGGCGGAACTCCCTCCCGATAACTTCATCATCGTGGAGAGGACGGTATCTAGTTCGTTGGTGACTAATAGGGCGGCGCGATCGCTCGATAATTCCGCCTTACGTCGCCATTCAAAAAAGGCATAAATTAAGCCACTGCTCACTAAGCCACCCAAACCAAAGGTCATTTCACTAATGGTGGAGACAATGCTCATCACCCACATTGCCATCTGGATCAGGGTTGTGTGACCGCATTTGATATGTCCAAGCTCATGGGCAAGCACCGCCCGAATTTCCTCTTCGGTAAGCAGGTCTAACAGTCCTGAGTTAATTACTATATAGGGGTGATCTTTGCCGAGAGCGTAGCTATTGGCTACGGGATTTTGGGAGACGAATAGAGTGGGTTCGGGTTGGACATCAAGGTCAGCAACGCATTCTCTAAAGATCCGATGAATTGTCGCGTATTGTCGGTGATTTACCTGAATGCTATTGCCAATGTGGTAAATCGTCTGCGGACGCTCGTACATAAACTCGACAAATTTCCCTGCCACGAGGTCAAATCCGGGGACGCTGCGGAGGGCTTGTTCGGCTTGGCGATCGAGGGGATGTCGAAAGGCTTCGCTAGAAATGCCTGTATAACGTGGCATAGGTTTTGATATCTACTGAGATATACATGATTTTCTCCATTTTATCCCAAAGTTATCAAGCTTTATTTTTGTTAACCTATGCGTTTGAGTGTGCGAGCTATATAGGGCACATATAGCTGTCGCCAAGTGTATTAGGACATAAACCCCAAGAATTGAGTGGCGGCGCTTCGCGCCGCCACTCAATTCTTGGGGTTTGATTTGTCCTCATTCAAGTGACTGTAGCTATAACTGACGGCTGCGCGTAGTCTCATATTGGTGAACATTGCAAGGTAAAAGCCTGTTTTCAGCACTTTCACTCTATAACTTTTGACAATTTTCAGGTGGGCTTATTGTGGTAGTAGGGGGATAACCTTGATAACCTTGATGGGAATGACGGGAACAAAGCCTTGGTTTAGTGGCTTCCAGTCTCCTGAAATTTTTAATTTATAGTTTATTTGCACAGGCTCAGCATTAGCATAAGCAGAAACCGTGAGAACAAATGACTGTTGTTTATCAGTACCAAAAGAGCAGTTTGAAGTGTGTTGAGTTGCGAAGTAAAGGGAATCAGAACAATATGGTTGTTCAATTTGAGAGGGTTTAGATAAAACCCAAGAAAATAATGCCCCTTTATTATCTTTAGGAGAAATGGTGGTATCAATTGTGATCTTACCGGGCCCTGCTAAGAAAGTGAGATAGTACTTTGTTGGTGTTTTGGAAGATACTAGAGAACCAGAATACTCACCGCTAGTTAACAAAGTCGGTTTTTTGGGGTCTGTAGAGGGTTGGGCAGCATTAGCTACTGGAGTAAATAAAGAAGCTAGGCTGAGTATGTATGTAGCTAAGATGACAGAGTGCTTGATAGCAGGCTTAAACTTCATATTTTTGAGTTTAGGGTTTACAAATGTGGGATTTAGGGAATGCTAAGAAAACAAATTACCATAGATTACCCAATGCGAATATGCTCATGCAGGTATCAAGAGTTATAAATCGGTAACGGCAGTTTATTGCAATCATGCACCTGATGTTGATGACCGTTTTATGTTGAATGCGGCTGGCTTATAGAACTTCTATTTGGACACTTCTTAAAAACAGATGGAAAGAGCAAAATCTCCTCTAATCATTGCTTTCGTTTCCCAAGAGGTCTATTTTGGTTTGGGTCGGTCTGAAATTCTATGTGCAGGATGATTCTTACTGATTTCAGAAATATAACTGAATCAGCGCAAATTGGTTCGATGGATAGTTCCGATGGTTCGAGTTTGGTAAAGGCAATGGGTTCTCCTAATATCCAACTGGCAAAGTCGGTCGGGAAGGTTTCTGCTAAGGATTTACAAATGTTGTCGATCATTGCGGAATTTTATCATCTCAAGGGTGATTGAGAAAGACTCAATCCACAGCTCAAAAGATCGCTCGCAAGTTTGAGAAAATCGCTTACTTGTTTGGATGGAGATCTCTGGAATAATAGAATAAGTTCTAAATAGATTTATTTGGTGCGTTTTATTTTATGAACGCACCCTAAGCTGCTGCTATTCCTATTTGCAACCCATTCAAACAAACTATTTAGGTGATAATATATGGAGTCAATATCAGTAGAAAAATATTTAGAGAATGTTGAACCATCATCAATGATAGCTTTGATGAAAGTATTCAAAGATTGTATTTTCCCTTTAGGCGGTGCTACCAATTGTCCTTTTCAAGATGCTATTAAGGCTCGTTCATTATTATTTGCTCACGGCAGTAAACCTTTTTGGGACAATCCAATATTTTGGTATAGTCTGTCAAGTGCAATCTTGGAACTTGGTGACACAGAAATTTTTGAAATTAATACATTGGCAGGATATTATTCTAAATATGTTCTTTCATCTGACAATCCACTTCCGAATCTATATTCTTCATATATAGCTATTTCATCTCTTAAAGGAACTTGGGGAATATTATTTGACATGGATGGAATTGGTCTTATTGGTGGATCAAAAACTTTTATTGACAATATCCGTAAATATTTTCCTGAAATAGATGATCAGTTCGCTAACCTATTAATAGACTGGAAAAATAACGATTATGTTGCTGATAATAAGTGGTTGCCAAATACTCTGATACACATTTATGGAGAGGTAAAAGGAAAAGCACTCCTTGAGGAAGCGCGAAAAATGAATGTTTACTTTGATTTAATGTACGACTGAAAACTAAACAGGTTATCAGTTATGTCGAATCGCCACTAAAGTCCATTAGGGTGCGTTAGCTTTAGCGTAACGCGCCATTATTGAAGTAGTACAAGTGGAGGACTAAATTAATGATAAATCGACAAAAATATTGATTGGAAAAATTTTACAGACAAAGTGCATCTAAAGACTGACATTAGCCTTTAAAGTCATGACAACCAGCAAGCGATCGCCTTAATTATGACTAAAAAGCGATCGCCTATATTAATCTTGAGACTTAAGCGATCGCCTTTACAAGTGTGATAACAAATAAGCGATCGCCCTAATTATTACTAAAAAGCGATCGCCTATATGAATCTTGAGACTTAAGCGATCGCCTCCTACTTGCTTCCATTATAAAGAAATATAATCTCTGCCAAGTCTATCTACGATTTTTAACATTGTTGGTATTCTGTAGTCACCATGCATTTTCTCAATATAACTTCTCACTTCCATCTCATCAATACCTATTGCTGTTACATATAATGGGCGATTGCTACCAGCCCTAAAAACTTCAACTTCAGATGGTATATCCCTATAGCGAGTTTTAGCCACACCTATTACAGCGATTTGTTCTTTAAGAACACTGTATAAGTAGCCACCAAGTCCACATTTTTTGTTGCGGTCAAGATAGACATAGCCATCAATAATAATAATTTGTGGGGGTTTTTCCAGTTGCTCTAGCAGCAAAAGAATAATTGGTAATTCACGTCTATAAAACTCGCCTGATTTATACTCTCCAACTTTATCAACTTGAATAATAAACTTATTAAGAGGTTGATTGTCACTCCAATCATTGAATATAATTCCTGCGGCAATAGCTTCTCCGTCTCGATAATCAACATCGACGGCAAAAATCATTTATTCACCCTCAACTTTCTTTGCCCCCGAAGAAATATGAAATCTGAACTCTTTTCATCAATTACATAATCTCGAGTAAGATTTCCAGTTTCATCCCATTCTTTCATCCATAAACATACTCCCATTTCAAACATTCCTTCGCATTTAAGCTGTCCATTACAATGCCATTTGTGTAAAAGACCATTTGCTTGATTATCTTCAAGATTGACTTCTTCAATAAGAATTCCTGATTCCGACCACTCTCTCTCAATTCCATTTTTATACCCGTTAGTGAATGGGGTTTCAGATAGAAGACTGCCGTTTAGATGATTCTCATAAGCAATTCCTGTAAAGGGAATTCCTTCATAGAATTCAATTAAAAAGTCATCAGATGGCTCCAATAAATCATAGTCAACCCTTAGCAAAACTTTCACCTAACCTATTCTCTAATTATTTGTTCTCTAATTATTTGTGTCACCCATGAGTTAGCTAGCAGCATTTTAATACACAAACATAAAAGCGATCGCCAATATTAATCTTGAGACCAGGGCAACCGCATAAAAAATCAAAGGGAAAGGAGATGGTTTAGATAAGCCAGATCCCAAGCCGCCTTATTACGTTTCGCCCGCATACTGAACTTAGAAGACTTATCGCGACTTAAGAGATTAAGAGCAAAGTGTCGCAAGACAGCCATATTTTCAGGAGAATGATCTT
>NZ_LIRE01000495.1 GCF_001402795.1 Pseudanabaena sp. 'Roaring Creek' | reverse complement strand
GTTGCCGCGCTCCGTGCGGCAACTCTCTTTGGGGTTTTATGTCCTGATACAGTTGGCGGCAGCTATATAATACCAAATCACAAAATGGCTATACCATTTTGTGATTGTAAAACCCTTGCTGGGTTTGGGTTTTAATTCCCAAAAGTGTAGTCACGCTTTTGGGAATTGGTATAACGGGAGTTCGGGATAATTGGAAACGGTTTTTGAGACAGGGTTTGCATGGCAAACCCTGTCTCAAAAACCCAAAAGTAAAAGCCTTGCTAGCAAGGCTTTTACTTTTGGGCTTTTAAAATTTGCCAGCTTAACTCGAACTGACATTATTTAACTGTTTACTTTCTCGTAGCAAGTGCGATCGCGCTGGCAATTTCTATTAAGATCGAGTTTCTATAAAAATTCTAATTAAGCTGTAGTGGCTTTGCCACCATAGTTTATCTACACTCACCTTATACGCTCTCAAAACACAAATGAAGACTTGGCTCAAACCCGCTCAGCGACTTGAAAAACTCCCTCCATATGTTTTTGCCCGCTTAGATGAGTTGAAGCTACGAGCGAAAGAGCAAGGTTTAGATTTGATCGATTTGGGGATGGGCAATCCCGACGGACCAACCCCAGCGCCAGTGGTTGAAGCCGCTATTTCGGCGCTCCAAAACCCTAAAAATCACGGCTATCCTCCCTTTGAAGGGACGGCTAGTTTTCGTCGAGCGATTACCGATTGGTATAAGCGTCGCTACAACGTGCAGTTGGATTCAGAAGGAGAAGCCCTGCCCCTCATTGGTTCTAAAGAGGGTTTAGGACATTTGGCGATCGCCTATATCGATCCAGGAGATCTCGTTCTCGTCCCCAGTCCCGCCTATCCTGCTCATTTTCGCGGTCCTTTATTAGCGGGTGGGGAGATCTATGAAATGATCCTCAAGCCCGAACAAGACTGGTTGATCGATCTATCGGCAATTCCCGAGGAAGTCGCTCAAAGGGCTAAAGTGATGTACTTTAACTATCCTGCCAACCCTACAGGAGCGATCGCCCCCCGCGAATTTTTTGAAGAGGTCGTCGCCTTTGCCAAGAAATATGAAATTCTTTTGGTGCACGATCTCTGCTATGCCGAACTTGCTTTTGATGGGTATCAACCAACGAGTTTGCTGGAAATCGAAGGCGGTAAAGAAGTGGGTGTAGAGTTTCATACCCTCTCCAAAACCTACAATATGGCAGGCTGGCGCGTCGGCTTTGTGGTGGGCAATCGCCATATTATTCAGGGGTTGCGAACTCTGAAAACTAACCTCGATTATGGGATTTTTTCGGCGATTCAAGTCGCGGCGGAGACTGCCTTACAACTGCCTGACAAGTACCTCGAAGAAGTCTGCGATCGCTACAAGGAACGTCGCGATTTCTTGATCTCAGGATTGGGCGAACTGGGCTGGGAGATTCCTAAAACCTATGCCACGATGTATCTGTGGATTCCAGTGCCAGTGGGGATGACCTCTGCGGACTTTGCCTTAAAGGTATTAGAAAGTACGGGTGTCGTCTTTACTCCTGGTAGTGCCTTTGGGCAAGGTGGTGAAGGCTATGTCAGAATTAGTTTGATCGCCGATTGCGATCGCTTAGGCGAAGCGCTAAATCGACTTAAGCAAGCAGGAATACGTTACAAGTAAAAAGGAAAAGGGATGTTTAATTTGTTGCCGTTTGCTTTTGAATTTACCTCTCCAGGACCGATCGCCTTTGAAATTGGCCCGATTTCCATCCGTTGGTACGGTTTGCTAATTGCTTCCGCAATTATCTTGGGCACTTTACTAGCCCAAACCCTCGCCAAAAAGCGCAATGTCGATCCAGAAATAGTCGGCGATTTAGCGATCTGGCTTGTCGTCGGCGCAATTCCCTGCGCTCGCTTTTACTACGTCCTATTTGAATGGCAGCGTTTCCAAGTGCAACCTTGGTACAAAGTATTTGCTATCTGGGAAGGTGGGATTGCGATTCATGGGGCAATTATTGGCGGGGCGATCGCGGCAACTATATTTTGCAAACGCCAACAAATTTCCACATGGCTGATGGCAGATATCATTATGCCTGCGGTGATTTTAGGACAAGCGATCGGTCGATGGGGGAACTTTTTTAATTCTGAAGCTTTTGGCAGCCCCACAGATTTACCTTGGAAATTATTTATTCCAGTGAATCGCCGTCCCCCAGAATTGCTGAATGAAGCTTACTTCCATCCCACTTTTTTATATGAATCCCTTTGGAATATCGGTGTATTTGCGATCTTAATATTTGCCTTCTTGAGGTTCCCTAAACTGAGAACTGGCACAATTACGATGATGTATGCGATCGCCTATAGTATCGGTCGGTTTTGGATTGAAGGCTTGCGCACCGACAGTTTAATGGTAGGTCAGCTTCGTACCGCCCAGATCGTCAGTCTTGTATCGATCGCTGTGGGGACTTTAGGCTTAGTTTGGCTCTATGGATTACGTCGCCGATTCCCTGATACGACACCCAAAGAAATTCCCACGGAAAGCCTCTAGGTTTTAGATTCCCTATCGCTATCGCTAGAAATAAGCTCCTATGAAATTTTTTAAGTAGCTAGGCGCAATGCAATCTAAAACCAAAGGCGAGTATCCCCCGCATAGCGAACCCTATTGCTCTCGAATCTATCCTCTTACCACCTTTCCAGCCTCACCAAGAAATAAGGGTTAGACGTTGCGGTGCAATGTCTAATCCTTAATACCGAAAATGCCGTAGCCATTTTTAGCTTTTCAAACCCTTACTAGGTTTGGTTTTTAATTCACTTGTTGTCACATTTTCGTGAATTGGTATATAGTCGTTTTAAATAACTTGTAGACGGGCTTCGACTTCGCTCAGCCCTCGGTGTAAG
>NZ_LIRE01000494.1 GCF_001402795.1 Pseudanabaena sp. 'Roaring Creek' | reverse complement strand
GTTTTTGTCCTAACATAACTGGCTACTGCTATACTTAAGAGTCAATGTGACGGCTGATAAGAGCCTCCATCGTACTTTCTAGATTTTGTCCAGCAATAACACCGCTAGCTAAAGAATAAATATTATTGTCCCGACGATAAAGAGTTTGAAAACCCGTCCGCATTTTTTTATCCCCCATTACCCAATAGCGTTGAGTAATTGAATCGGGTCCAATTATGCCTTCCCCCTCAACCTTACCCAGAGAGCTATCATCAACAACAAAGGTGAAACGACGCTCGTCCGAATCAATCCGCCCCTTATAAGCCATGGTTAGCTCTTCGCGATCGCTTTCGGGAAAGGTCAACTTTGTGACCATGGTAAACCAAAAATTATCTTTTGACCAACCTACTAAAGTTCTACCCTTAACTCGAATTGGCATGGAATCTCTCTCTATCCAGTTTCCCTCGAGAGTCCATTTCCCAGGTTGCACTAAAAAGGTATGTGCCACAGTTTTTATTGCTCTGTTTTGTTGCGCTGTAAATCAATTTTCATTATATAGCTTTATTACCAATCGCAGTCGAATCCATTTAAGTGAGGGCATTACACAGCATTACACTCACGTCATCAATTGCCCAGTTATACCAATGTGAATTGGTATAATCCCTTCCCGCTATAAAATTAGACATTCAAAACCAAGAATTAGCGTTGCGGCGCGAAGCGCCGCAACGTCTAATTTTTCACTGGGAAGGGAGTAATACCAATTCACGAAAGTGTGACAACACTTTCGTGAATTAAAAACCAAACCCAGTAAGGTTTTGAGATTCCCAAAGTGGCAACGCCATTTTGGGAATTGGTATAACTGGGCATAAAAAACAGAGACAAAAGCTTGGCGCACGCTGCGCGTGCGCCAAGCTTTTGGGCTTTTACATAAGCTACTAATTAACTAAACCCGATCGCAAAGCTACCACTGCGGCTTGAACGCGATCGTCAACGGATAGCTTATTCATAATGCCGCGCACATGGGTTTTAATGGTATTAGGGCTGAGATAGAGAGTTTTCGCAATTTCGGGATTACTCTTACCATCGACAATTAATTTCAGCACTTCCAGTTCCCGTTGAGATAGGTGTGAGTTATTTTCAACTTGAGTGGGGGGCTTGAGATGATCCATCACTTTACGAGCAACTTGGGGATCGAGGTAGGTAGCCCCATCCATGGCAGCCGTAAAAGCAGCTAATAGACTTTCAGTAGATGTCCCTTTTACACAATAGGCATCAGCACCGCTCGACAAGGCGGCAATAATCTCCGTGTCATCGGTATGGGAACTAAGCATCACAATATGAACATTTGGTGAAGCACTTTTAATTTTTTGCGTTGCTGAAATCCCATCTAGCCTTGGCAGTCCAATATCCATTACAATGATGTCAGGACGCAGTTCCTGTGCCATCTTTACCCCGATATAGCCATCCTCTGCGATGCCAACTACGGTGATATTCGGCTGTTGAGAAAGCGATTGCTCTAATCCAAGTTGGATGAGTGGATCGTCTTCAACAATTAGGACTTTTAAAGGTTTAGATGCTGTCGCCGCAGTCATAATTCTAAATTTGATTGAATTTGATTTGATTATAGCGGGTTTCAGTTTACCTACGGCAAACTGAAACCCGCTATATTATTTATAGCGATCGCCGAATGTACTAGGAGATAAAGCCTAAGAGTTGATTTGCATCGGGGCAAGTCGCCAATCAACTCTTGGGTTTTATCTCCTAAAACAAGTGATTGTAGCTATAAAAACTTAAATCAATAACCTTAAATCAATTGCAAAGACACAGAATGAGCGGCATCAATTTGGAGAAAGTCGAGCAACTAGTTGCTGAAGGATATATCACCAAACGTCCTCATTCAAGTGGTGAACTCTTCATTTACAACTACACGGCTAAGGCTCAGTACGATCGCCTATGGACATCGGAAACTATGCAATGCCGAGGCTTGATTTTAGATCGCAATGGGGCGATCGTTGCTAGACCTCTACCCAAGTTTTTTAATCTACAAGAACATCAAGAAGCATTACCAGCAGAATCATTTCACGTTTACGAGAAACTTGATGGTTCGCTAGGGATTTTGTATTGGCATAACGAGCAACCATATATTGCCTCTAGGGGTAGCTTTAACTCTGACCAAGCGGTCAAAGCCAATGACATATTACAGAATCTTTACAAAGCAGTAATTCCTTCCCTAGATAGATCGCTTACCTATTTATTTGAGATTATCTATCCATCGAATCGCATTGTTGTAGATTATGGAAACTACGAAGCTTTAGTTCTATTGGCTGTAATTGAGACAGAATCTGGTCGAGAACATGAGATTGAGTCCTATGGACATTTAGGATTTCCGATCGCCAAAAGATACGATGGGTTAAATGATCTTGACTCGATCGCTGCGCTCAACAATCAAAATCAAGAGGGTTTTGTGATTCGATTTGCGAGTGGGTTAAGGCTTAAGTTTAAGTTTGCCGATTATGTAAAGTTACATCGGGTGCTTACTCAAGTTACCAGCAAAGTAATCTGGGAGATGCTGCGCGATCGCACTCCCTTTGAAAATATTTTAGAGCGAGTTCCCGATGAATTTTACAATTGGGTCAAGGAAACTAAAGCTTCTCTAATTAATCAGTATCAACAAATTGAGAATGCGGCAAAGGCTGATTTTGAGAGAATTATTGCCACCGTAGATCGGCGCGATCGCAAGGAAATGGCAAAGCATATTTTAGCTTGTCAGAATCACACAATTTTATTCTCTTTATTAGATGGGAAGGACTATAGTGATTACATTTGGCGAACTATCAAGCCTGCCCACGAAAAACCATTTATGGATAATGATGATAATTAAGATGATTGGTGGTGCTTTGTACCACCAATCATCTCTTTATATCCTAAGCAAAACTTTCATTGTTATATAGCGGTAGTCAGTTATGTTAGAACAAAGCCAAAAACCAAAATAGAGTTGCGGCGCTAAGCGCCGCAACTCTATTTTGGTTTTTGGCTTTTAACTACAATGGAGA
>NZ_LIRE01000045.1 GCF_001402795.1 Pseudanabaena sp. 'Roaring Creek' | reverse complement strand
TTTTGACCGCAGAAAGTAATTCTTAAATGGTTTCTAAAGTTCGTTCGTTAGCAAATATGTCACCATTTCCCCTTTACCCTTGATCTCAATGGTTCTCTTGGGCTCGAATTGGTATTTGTCTTTCAAAATTTGATAGGTCGTATCTGTCACTTGGATGCAGCCTGGAAGCCCGTGGGACTCCATCCGACTAGCGATATTTACCGTGTCTCCCCACAGGTCGTAAATAAATTTTTTCTTGCCGATAACCCCTGCCACTGCTTTCCCCGTATGAATCCCAATTCTTAGCTTGAATTGCTTGCCATCGGGGCGGACAAACTGACTAATAGATTTTTGCATTTCTAGCGCCATAGAAGCGATCGCTTCAGCGTGATCGTGGCGGGGAATGGGTAGCCCACCCACAGCCATATAGGAATCGCCAATGGTTTTGATCTTTTCTAGGTTGTAGCGATCCACAAGACGATCGAATTCAGAAAAGATTTCATTGAGCATATATACCAGTTCATCCGCAGATACCGAAGCCGCAAATTCTGTAAATCCCACGATATCGCCAAAAAGAACTGTCACCTCATCAAAACTATCCGCCACAATCGTCCCGCGTGGTTTCAACTTAGAAATGGAACTTGATAGAATTTCCGCAGAACTATTAAGGGTGATATTGTTTGAATTATACAGAGCTGAGGATTTGAGTCGTTCGGCGATCGCTTTGGGTAAAACATTGAGTAACAATCTTTCCGAGCGTATTTGCTCAATTCGCAAATTTTCCTCGGCGCGGCGACGTTCTTGCGCCTCCATGCCTAAAGATAACAACTCTGATAAAGAACTCGCAAAACTAATTTCCTCTAGCATCCATAGCCGTTCTACTTGCGTTTGTTCAAACATCAAGATACCCGTTAATTCCCCCGCAATATCAAAGGAGGATACTAGTAGAGATACAATCTCAGAGGGGTGGAGATAGTCTTGGTATAGCTCGACTAAAACTGCTTCGTACTGCACATCTTCTACTGCCAAACTCCGATGTTCGTGGATTGCCGCAAAAAAAATGGGGAATTTATCCGCATCCAAAAACTCCGCTTCGCTATGGATATTGACACTTTTGATATAGAGATCGAGGCAATGCAATTTGGTCTTAGCATTATCAAATAGCCAGACGCTGACCCGCTCGATATCCAAGGTATGACTGGCGGTAGCGGTAATATTCTGGACAGCAATGATAAAGTCCCCCAAGTTAAGCGCTTTATTTTTGGTGAGATCGATCAGGATTTTTTGCTGTTTGCGCAGTTGCTGTTCGCGGCGTTGTAATAGGAAGTTACTCCGTTGCAGAGATATCTGCGAGTTCGCTAGTTCGCTAGTTCTTTCTTGTACTCTCGACTCTAATTCAATATTGGCTTTTTCAAGTCGTTTAAAGGATTCCGTAAGCATTTCTGCCATGCGATTGAAGGACTCAGACAAAATCTTGACTTCGCTTGTGCCCTTGACCAATACCCTAGAATCGAGATCGCCATCGGCGATCGCTTGGGATGCACCGCTGAGATTAAGTAACGGAGCTGTAATCGAACGAGCCGTCATCATCCCAATTAAAATCGCTACCCCTAGGGTGGCGAGGCAAAATAAGATTGTGAATTGCCGACGACTATTAATCTGCTCCATAAAGCTCGATTCGGGGAGCACCACGACAATCAACAGGTCTAGACCATCGCGATCGCGCCAAGGCTGCACCCGAATAAATTGCTTTTCTCCTTCTAAGGTTGGTTCTAGTTTTAATTCTTCTTGAATAAAATTAAAATTATCAAATTCTTTGATGAGATAGCGAGCCGCAGATCGGGATAGGACATCATTACTATTGAGAATATTTAAGCGTTGAGGTTTGCCATTAATAATGGAGAAAATTCTTTCGTTGCTAGAAGTGCCGACGACTAATCCCGAACGCTCAACGATCAAAATACGTTCGGAATTATCGGTCTTTAAGTCTTGCAAAAAGACATTTATTTGGGTGAGGATATAATCAACTCCCAGTACGCCAATTAACTTGCGATCGCTGTCGTAGAGGGGATAACTATGGGAAATAGATAAGACTTCAGGGCGACTATCCCATTGATAGATCTTTGACCATGTGGGTTTGCCTGCCTTGACCGCATCGGCATACCAAGATTCTTGCCGCACATCCTTAGGTAATTCCATAACTTCGGGCGGTTCTTGACGATTTCCTTCACTATCGGTGTTGAAAATAGCTGTCTTGGTAATTCCCCTTGCCAAAGTTGTCTCAGTGATTAATATCTTGCCATCGTTTTTTCGCTCAGCCCCAATAAATTCTTGATTGTCAGCAGCAAAGTTTATATATCCCACATTATATAAATCTATCTGTTTCCAGAAGAAGTGCCCTGTTTGTTGAAAATCCTCTAGATTTACCATTCCCAATTTCACCGCATTAGCATTGGCTTGGTTGATTTGGGGCGGGATGCGTAAATAGTTATCGAGTTTGGTACTTATGCGATCGCTAACTTCGCCACTGAGACGGCTAGCCAGTTCACCCACTGCTTGTTGTTCGTTCCGAAATGAGAAGGTTCCGACTACGCCAACCGTTATACAAATCTGTACGACAAAGGGTACAACTAAAATAACCTTTAAAGGGATATTTTTAAATAATTTGGCAAACAACTGTGGTGTATCGGGGATTTTAGGCATGATATATAACAAATTTAGCTGACTATGGAAATAGGCAATCCAGCGCAGGCTTTTTAAGAGTTGTTTTCAGTTGTCTGAAGTCAATTTACGCTATTTTGAGGTTCCATTACAATAGCAGCCTTAATCCTATATATCTAATGAATATAGCAATATAAGAGGTAGCTAGGATAATTCAAAAAACTAAACCCGAACTCACGTTAATTAAATATAAAACCCTAAGACCTGCAGTGCAGGTTGCGCCACAGGTCTTACAGCAATTATCGATCAAACGAACCACAAGGAAATTTTTGAAAGCGTTGCTTCGCAACGCTTTCAAAAATTTCCTTGGTTTGG
>NZ_LIRE01000493.1 GCF_001402795.1 Pseudanabaena sp. 'Roaring Creek' | reverse complement strand
GGTACTTATATTTGAATTAATCGTTAAATTAATCGTTCAAATACATTCAAATATATTATATAAGCTTTGTGAAGTACATTTATGAGATTAAATGCTTATTTTGAAAATTGTTCGCCAATAAATCTTATGAAGATAATCTATAGTTCATAGGAATTAAATGCGGTCTACTTTAAGCTTTTAAACATATCCTCAACAATATCCCAAGCATATATTTGCAGAGTTTTTCCGCACCCTAAATTCTTATCCTCACAAGCTTTTCATTATATTCTCATCACCCTTAATAAAATATGTCAAGAAGGTCTGGTAACAATTTATGCTAAATTCAAGTCGTCTCAAATGTAAGTTAACAAACATTCATTTTTTGAGGCTGCGTTTGGGCAATAGACTATATAAGCTGTTATAGGCGCTATGCCGAACCTAACGAAGTCTACTCCAAAAATTAAGATGCCAGCTTTTAAAGTTTTTGATAACGATATCGATTTTGAAACCCTTCAAGAATATCTCCGCTGTGAAGCGATCGCAATTGATACGGAAACCATGGGTTTGATTCCCAGACGCGATCGCCTTTGCCTAATCCAAATCTGTAACGACGAGGAGACCGTGAGTTTGGTGAGAATTGCCAGAGGGCTGAAGGAAGCACCAAATCTAAAGTATTTGTTTGAAGCTGACGATGTGACCAAGGTTTTTCATTTTGCACGATTTGACGTTGCCATGCTGGAAGCCCATCTCAGCATTGCCACCCACCCCATATTCTGTACTAAGATTGCTAGCAAATTAGCTAGAACCTATACCGATAAGCATGGTCTAAAGGAATTGGTGCGCGAACTGGAGAAAATTGAACTAGATAAATCATCTCAATCCTCAGATTGGGGGAACGTTCAAGCTCTATCCGAACCGCAATTAGAATATGCTGCTAATGATGTGCGCTATCTACTGTCTGTCTATCGCAAGCTCATCGATATGTTAATCCGTGAAAATCGCTACGATCTGGCGAAGGCATGTTTTGCCCATATTCCTACCCTCGTATATCTAGATTTGCTGGGCTATGCGGATGTTTTTGCCCACTAATTTTTATGAAACAAAAGCTGAGGCGCACGCGTAGCGTGCGCCTCAGCTTTTATTTCGGGATTTTAATTATGCTCAGGTACTTATACCAATTCCCAAAAGTGTGGCTACACTTTTGGGAATTATAGATAATTCAAATAAAAACTACAGCTTCGACTTCGCTCAGCTAGCTTACACCGAGGGCTGAGCGAAGTCGAAGCCCGTCTACAAGTTATTTAAAACAACTATA